>JAHLFB010000188.1 GCA_018884025.1 Candidatus Phocaeicola faecipullorum | reverse complement strand
CTTCGATGCTAAAGCTGGTATCGCTTTGACTGATACTTTCGTTAAGGTTGTTTCTTGGTATGACAACGAAATCGGTTACTCTAACAAAGTATTGGATTTGATCGCTCACATGGCTTCTGTAAACTGCTAATCAGTACATATCCATATAATAGCGAGAGCCGCCTTGATTTTCAGGGCGGCTTTTTTTATTTTCGTGCAGCATTATTGATAAAGGACTTATTTTAAAAGAATTTTATTTTTTCTAATGATTTTATATAGTAGTGTGCTGCTTTAATGTAAAATAAACTATCTTTGTGAACAGATTATTCATGCGTTATGTTATTGATTATATGAAATATGATTTTATAACTATATTGGGACCGACAGCATCTGGCAAAACAACTTTGGCGGCATCGCTGGCAAGAAAGATTGATGCCGAGATAATAAGTGCCGACAGCAGGCAGGTGTATCGAGGTATGGATATTGGTACAGGAAAAGACCTGAAAGACTATGAAGTTGACGGACATAAAATACCGTACCATCTTATAGATATTGTTGACCCAGGTTACAAATATAATGTGTTTGAATTTCAGAGAGATTTTCTCAAAGCTTTTGAGGATATAAAGTCAAGGAACAAAGAAGTTATTTTATGTGGCGGTACAGGCCTGTATATAGAATCCGTACTGAAAGGCTACAGGCTAATACCGGTTCCTGAAAACAAAGAACTGAGGGAGAGTCTGTCCGGCAAGTCTTTGGAGGAGCTGACTGATATATTGTCAAAATACAAGAAACTGCACAATTCTACAGATGTTGACACCGCCAAACGTGCCATCAGGGCAATCGAGATAGAAGATTACTATCAGAAGAATGAGGTTGACGCACGTCCGTTTCCTTCTTTCAACAGTCTGATTATAGGTGTTGACATAAGCCGTGAATTAAGAAGAGAAAAGATTTCGCAACGCTTGAAGCAAAGGCTTGACGAAGGTATGGTGGATGAGGTGAAGTCACTTCTTGAGTCCGGACTTACGGCAGAAGACCTTATTTACTATGGCTTGGAATACAAGTATCTCACACTTTATGTGACTGGTGCTTTAAAATACGAGGAAATGTGTTCTCAGCTTGAAATAGCTATCCATCAGTTTGCAAAACGCCAGATGACATGGTTCAGAGGTATGGAGAGACGAGGATTTTCCATATCGTGGATAAATGCGGAGTGGGGATTGCAACAGAAAGTTGACGCTATTCTCTCTATGATGGAATGAAAATCCGATTGTTTTAAAGCTGAGAGTCTGATATTTGAAATTTGCTGTATAATCTAAATGTTTATATATTATGGCAGTTGAACCTAACAGATGGGGTATAATCTACAACCCCAAGGCCGGAAGTAGAAAAGCACAAAAAAGATGGGCTAAAATCCGTGAATACATGGACAGTCAGAATGTGATGTATGATTATGTCCAGTCCGAAGGTTTTGGCTCGGTGGAACGTCTTGCCAGAACTTTGGCTAACAATGGATACAAGACCATAGTCGTGGTAGGGGGAGACGGAGCCATCAACGACGCTGTTAACGGCATAATGCATTCCGATGTGGAGGACGTGCATGAAATAGCGTTTGGCATTATTCCGAATGGTATAGGCAATGATTTCGCGAAATACTGGGGGCTTGACTCCGACGATTATAAAGGGGCTGTAGATGTCCTTATAAACAGACGCTTGAGGAAAGTTGACCTTGGAGTGTTTGAATATTATAACGGCGACGAGCATATAAACAGGTATTTCCTTAATGCGGTATATATGGGACTGGGAGCGAAGATTGTAATGATAACAAATGAGACAAAACGTTTCTGGGGAATACCGTTTATATCGTATCTTTCGTCGCTGGTTCTTGTGGCATTCGAGCGTAAATTGCACAGAATGCATCTGAAACTCAATAATGAGCATATCAGAGGGCGTATAATGGCTGTAGGTATAGGCAGTTGCAGAGGTTACGGCCTGACGCCTAGCGCTGTTCCTTACAATGGATGGCTTGATGTTTCTGTGATATACAGGCCGCAGTTAAGAGAACTTATTTCCGGTCTGTGGATGTTGCAGCAGGGAAGACTGTTAAATCATAAGACGGTAAAACCATATAGAACAAAATCTGTAAAGGTGTTGAGGGCAAGAAATGCCGAGATAAGCATAGACGGACGTTTATGGACAGATAAGAATTATCCTTTTGAAGTGACAATAGCTCCTGAGGCTCTGACTCTGATTATTCCACGCTGATACTGACGCGGTACCGAACTCTTTGTGCCATACTGTTGTTGATATTTTGTAATTGTCTTTCTATGTTGAAAAAAATATTATCAGTAAACAAATTATTATTGGCTGCCACATTGTCTGCGGGTGGCCTGGAAGTAAGTGCGCAGGATATGGCATTGGTGCCGTCCGATGAGAAAACTTTGTTACAGCGTGTAACCGACGGTAAGCGTGATATTGATTGGGCGAATATGAACATACAGTTCTGTACGGCTGCCGATGCGGCTTTTACAGACGGAACTTTCGACGAAATGGCTTTTAAGGTCCATCGTGTCCGCCTGGAAGTTCTGGGAGCTTTCAGAGACAAGTTTTCGTATCATTTCAGACAATCGTTTAACAAATACACAAATCCGAACATTCCGTTGGACAATCTTGCCGGTTCCGTGGAACTGGCTATGGTAGGGTGGCAGCTAAACAGAAGGTGGCATCTTACAGCCGGAAAACAGCCGGTGCAGTTCAGCGGGTATGAGTGCTGGGTTAACGCAATAAAGGTAAGACATTACTCCGATTTCAACAATACCATACCGGCTTATCAGGTTGGGGTGAATATGGCTTATAATATCAATGAAAATCAAATGTTGAATTTTCAGGTTACAAACAACAGAAATTCAACCATTGACGACCAGTTTATGTATCCTTTGCCTGAGGGTATTGAAGATTCAAAGATACCAGTTCTGGGAACAATGAACTGGGACGGATATTTTGTTGACCGTGCCATGCAATTGAGATATTCCCTGTCTTACGGACAGCTGGCAAAGGGTAAGAATATTTTTTATTTTACATGCGGAAACGTCTGGGACAGGAAACCTTTCCTGGGATATATTGATTTCATGTACTCGCGCGAGGGACTTGACTCCAAGGGGCTGATAACTTCAGTATATGATGTTGACGGAAATAATGTAGTAACAGCAAAGAATGTAGAATATTTTACCACAATAGCCAATCTCGATTATCGTGTGTTGCCGCATCTGAACCTTTATGTGAAGGGAGCATATGAGATTGGGAACATTTACAAGTCGTCGGGACAATTCGAGGCCGGAAATTACAGGAGAACATGGAATGTACAGTTCTGCGCCGAATATTATCCTATGGCAGACAGTGAACTGATAGTGTATTTGCATCTGCTGCATAAAAATATCCATCTGACAGAAAAAGCAAGACTTTATGGGGCAAATGGCTATAATTTACAGCGTATTTCGCTGGGATTAGTATATACTTTGCCTGTTTTCTGATTAAAAAATATAGTCTCACTGTTTAATTGATAAAAAAAATATATCTTTGCATGACTTTTTAATTCGAACGTTTATAAAAGTAGAAAAATATGCTCACTATTAAACAAATTACAGACGATACCGACAAGGTAATTCGTGGACTTGAAAAGAAACACTTTGCAAATGCCAAGGAAGCGATAGCAAAAGTGTTGGAATGCAATGACAGGAGACGTAATGCTCAGAACCAATTAGATAAGAATCTTGCGGAGGTTAATTCTCTTTCCAAGAGCATCGGTATGCTGATGAAGGAAGGAAAGAAGGAAGAAGCTGAAGCTGCAAAACAGAAGGTTGCTGAATGTAAGGAAGCTAGTAAGTCACTTCAGGCTGAGATGGACAAGGCTTCTGAAGAAATGCAGCAAATCTTATATACAATTCCTAACGTACCATACGATGAAGTTCCTGAAGGCTCTTGTGCGGAAGACAACGTGGTAGTTAAGCATGGAGGTATGGAAACTGAACTTCCAAAGAATGCTTTGCCTCACTGGGAATTGGCTAAAAAGTACGATTTGATTGATTTCGACCTCGGAGTGAAGATTACAGGTGCCGGATTCCCTGTATATAAGGGTAAAGGCGCCCGTCTGCAGAGAGCCTTGATTAATTTCTTCCTTGACGAGGCTCGTGCTTCAGGTTACGAGGAAATAATGCCTCCTACTGTAGTGAATGCAGCATCAGGTTATGGTACAGGACAGTTGCCTGATAAAGAAGGTCAGATGTATCATTGCAATCTTGACGATTTATACTTGATTCCAACTGCCGAAGTGCCTGTAACAAACATTTATCGTGATGTAATTCTTGACGAAAAGCAGTTGCCTATTAAGAATTGTGCATATACACAGTGTTTCCGTCGTGAGGCAGGTTCATATGGTAAGGACGTTCGTGGACTGAACCGTCTGCACGAATTCTCAAAAGTGGAACTTGTTAGAATTGACAAGCCTGAACACTCAAAACAGTCTCATCAGGAAATGTTGGACCATGTAGAAGGTTTGTTGAAGAAACTGGAACTCCCTTACAGAATATTGCGTTTGTGCGGTGGCGATATGAGTTTTACAGCTGCCATATGCTATGACTTCGAAGTTTATTCAGAGGCACAGCAGAGATGGCTTGAAGTAAGTTCTGTTTCCAATTTCGATACCTATCAGGCAAATCGCTTGAAGTGCAGATACAGAAACGCTGACAAGAAAACAGAATTATGTCATACTCTGAACGGTTCGGCTTTGGCATTGCCAAGAATAGTAGCCGCTTTGTTGGAGAACAATCAGACACCTGAAGGCATAAGAATACCTAAGGCTCTTGTACCTTATTGTGGTTTTGATATTATAGACTAAAATACTTATTAAATATAGAAAATCCCAGGCTTTAAAACCTGGGATTTTTTTCATTTGTCAACTTTTGTAATAAGCTGTAGCGTAATTACAGCAGTATTTTAAGTAAAAAACAATATTTCATCCTCAAAAATGAATATTTTTGAAAAAAAACGTGTTTTACGCTTTGATTTGATTTTTTAATTACTAATTTTGGGGTGAGAAATATAACATATTTATTGAACTATTTAATAACCTTAATATAACATCTATGAGTTATTTACGTTTTGATAAAACTCTTATGACGAATTTGGAAGAATCGTTACCACGCGAGATTCTTCGTACAAATCGTTCCGGGGCTTACCATTGTTCTACTATCGTAGATTGTAATACTCGCAAGTATCATGGATTATTGGTCATCCCTGTCCCTGAACTGGATGATGAAAACCATGTGCTGTTGTCTGCAATGGATGAGACCGTAATTCAGCATGGAGCTGAATTTAATCTTGGTCTCCATAAGTATCATGGAGATAATTTCAGTCCGCGTGGTCATAAATATATACGTGAGTATGAGTGTGAAAAAGTACCTACAACATGGTATCGTGTTGGTGGTGTAATATTGAAGAAGGAAAAGGTTTTTGTTCATCACGAACACCGTATCCTGATAAGATATACTTTGGTTGATGCCCACTCTGAAACAATTCTCCGTTTGCGTCCTTATTTGGCTTTCAGAAGTGTGAGGGAATATACTCATGAAAATTCTCAGGCAAGCCGTAAATATGACATCATCGACAATGGAATAAAGACTTGTATGTATCCCGGTTATCCGGAATTGCATATGCAGTTCAGCAAGGAAAACGAGTTCCATTTCACTCCTGACTGGTATAGGGGAATTGAGTATCCGAAAGAACAGGAGCGTGGCTATGACTTCAATGAGGACCTTTATGTTCCGGGATATTTCGAGTTCAAAATCAATAAAGGCGAAAGTGTCACATTCTCAGGAGGTATTTCTCCGGTTGACACTTCCAAACTTAACCAGCTCTTTGCTGATGAGGCAGAACAGAGAACGCCGAGAAAAGATTTCAAAAATTGCCTTATCAATGCGGCGCACCAGTTCCTTAACAAGCAGGGTGGTGAATCATATATCTTGGCTGGTTATCCATGGTTTAAATGCCGTGCCAGGGATATGTTCGTTTCGTTGCCTGGACTTACACTGTCAGTAGGCGAGACTGGTAAATTCGAGATGATAATGGATACAGCCATAAAAGCAATCTATGCATTTATGAATGGCGAAAAATCCACATTGAAAGTTTACGAGATATATCATCCGGATGTGTTGCTTTGGGCTGTATGGACAATCCAGCAATATGCAAAGATGGTTTCACGCGATGTAGCAAAAGAAAAATATCTTGTATTGCTGAAAGATATAATGTCATTCCTGCTTGACGGCAAGCATCCTAATCTTGAAGTAAGGGAAAATGGTCTTGTATATTCAGATGGCAGGGATAATGCAATCACATGGATGAACTCAACGGTTAACGGTCGTCCGGTAGTTGGTAGAACAGGTTATATCGTAGAATTCAATTCTTTGTGGTATAATGCTTTGTGCTTCACAGCCGACATGATGTCTGAGGTAGGCGACAATGACTTTGCATGGCGCTTGAAACAGACAGCTGAAAAGGCCGGAAAATCATTTATTGATACTTTCCTCAATGAATATGGCTATCTGCTTGATTTCGTTGACGGAGACATGATGGATTGGAGTGTTCGTCCTAATATGATTTTTGCCGCTGCATTCGATTACTCCCCACTTGATGCAAAACAGAAGAAGGGTGTGATTGATATCGTTACCAAGGAACTGCTTACTCCTAAGGGACTTCGTTCTTTGAGTCCTAAGAGTGGAGGCTACAATCCTAACTATGTAGGACCTCAGATGCAGAGAGATTATGCATATCATCAGGGTACTGCATGGCCTTGGCTTGAAGGTTTCTATATGGAAGCTTATCTGAAGATTTACAAGAGAAGCGCTATCTCTTTCTTGTGGAGACAATTTGTTAGCTATGAGGACGAAATGACATGCCATTGTCTGGGAACACTTCCAGAGTTGTTTGATGGTAATCCACCTTTCAAAGGTAGGGGAGCTGTATCGTTCGCTATGAACGTTGCGGAAATTCTTCGTGGCTTGTATTTGTTGAATAAATTTGAGAATCAATAAAGAAGGAGGAGTTTTATGAAAGTTTTAATGTTTGGTTGGGAATTTCCTCCAAAAATATACGGTGGTCTTGCGGTAGCTTCATACGGTATAACGAAAGGTTTGAGTCTGCAAGGTGATGTAGAAACAGTATTCTGTATGCCTAAGCCGACAGGCGAGGAGGAAGGATTCCTTAAGATTGTTGGTATGAATCAAGTGCCTATTGTATGGCGTGACGTAAACTATGATTATCTCAAGTCTCGTTTACATGCCCAGATGACACCTGAAGAATATTATGCTTACCGTGATAAGATTTATGCTGATTTCTCATACATGAATGTCAACGACTTGGGATGTATGGAGTTTGCGGGAGGATATCCTGGAAATTTGCATGATGAAATTAATAATTTCTCTATTATTGCAGGTGTAGTGGCACGTCAGCAGCAGTTCGACATTATCCATGCTCACGACTGGCTGACTTATCCGGCCGGTGTGCATGCGAAAATGGTGAGTGGAAAACCTCTCTGTATCCATGTCCATGCTACAGACTTTGACCGTTCCCGCGGAAAAGTTAATCCTACGGTATATTCCATTGAAAAGAACGGTATGGACTATGCGGACTGTATCATGTGTGTATCTGAGCTGACTCGTCGTACAGTGATTAACGAATATCATCAGGACCCACGAAAGGTATTTGCAGTACATAATGCTGTTTATCCGCTGTCGCAGGAATATCAGGATATACCACGTCCGGACCATTCTAAAGAGAAGATTGTTACTTTCCTTGGACGTATTACGATGCAGAAAGGACCGGAATATTTTGTTGAAGCGGCAGCTATGGTCTTGAAACGTACACGTAACATCCGTTTCGTAATGGCAGGTTCTGGCGATATGTTAAATGCCATGATTAATCTGGTCGCAGAACGTGGTATTGCCGACCGTTTCCACTTCCCTGGATTTATGAAAGGTAAACAGGTATATGAGGTTTATAAGAACAGCGATGTATTTGTCATGCCTTCTGTATCCGAGCCATTCGGTATTGCTCCATTGGAAGCTATGCAGTGCGGAACTCCTTCTATTATTTCCAAGCAGTCAGGATGCGGTGAAATTCTTAATAAGGTCATAAAGACAGACTATTGGGATATTCATGCCATGGCAGACGCCATACATTCAATATGTACCAATCAGTCGCTGTTTGATTATCTTCAGAAAGAGGGAAAGGAGGAAGTTGACGGAATCACCTGGGAAAAAGTTGGTCTGAAAGTCCGTTCTTTGTACGAAGATGTCCTGAGAAATTATAATAAGTAAAATATTAGTCTTAAGTTGATATGAAAACAATCTGTTTATATTTTGAGATTCATCAAATAATACATTTGAAACGTTACCGTTTCTTTGAAATAGGTTCTGATCATTATTACTATGATGATTTTGCCAACGAGCAGGGTATTAATGAAATAGCAGAACGTTCATATATACCGGCACTCAACACCCTTATCCATATGGCTAAGGAAAACGAAGGCGCATTTAAGGTGGCTCTGTCAATATCGGGAGTAGCTTTGGAACAGTTGGAAATTTATGCTCCTTCAGTTATCGAATTGTTGCAGGAACTGAATAGTACAGGATGTTGCGAATTCTTGTGCGAACCGTATTCGCACGGTTTGTCATCGCTGGCCAACGAAGATTGCTTCAAGGAAGAAGTAGGCCGTATGCGTCGTAAGATTAAAGACTATTTCGGACAGGAACCTAAGGTGTTCCGTAACTCAAGCTTGATTTACGATAACGAGATTGGTGGAATTGTTGCCGGAATGGGATTTAAAGGAATGTTGATTGAGGGCGCAAAACACGTTCTTGGATGGAAGAGTCCTCATTATTTGTATCATTGTGCTGAGAACCCTAATTTGAAACTCCTCATGAGAGATTTCAAACTTTCGGATGACATAAGTCTTCGTTTTTCCAACAGCGAATGGAGTGAATATCCTTTGTTTGCAGATAAATACATCGGTTGGATAGATTCTATGCCTGAAAACGAACAGGTAATCAATATTTTCATGGAATTGTGTGCTTTGGGATACTTCCAGCCATTGTCATCGAATATCCTTGAATTCCTGAAAGCTCTTCCTGCATGTGCAAAACAGAAAGGTATTACGTTCTCTACTCCATCTGAAATCGTAACCAAACTGAAATCAGTCGATGCAATGGATGTTCCATATCCTATGTCATGGGTTGACGAAGAAAGAGATATCAGTCCATGGTTAGGTAACATTATGCAGCGTGAGGCGTTCAATAAACTTTATAGCGTTGCAGAACGTGTTTATTTGTGCGATGACAAGAGAATCAAGCAGGATTGGGATTATCTGCAGGCAAGCAATAATTTCCGTTTCATGACAACTAAGGATTCCGGAGTATCATTCAACCGTGGTATCTATGATTCGCCGTTTGACGCGTTTACAAACTATATGAATATCCTTGCTGACTTTATCAAGCGTGTCAATTCTCTTTATCCGGTAGATATGGATAATGAAGAATTAGGCTCTCTGCTTACTACAATTAAGAATCAGGGCGAAGAACTGGTACAGTTGAATGCTGAGGTTGCCAAGTTGCAAAAGAAGCTCGCAGACGCAGAAAAGAAACTGGCAAAGGAAGAAAAAACAGCTGCCAAGAAAACTACAGCAGCAAAGAAAACAACTGCTAAAACCACAAAGACAACAAAGAAAACTGCAAGTGCAGAATAATAAAACTGTATGAAGTAGAGTTCTTCGATAAGACTTTTAAGAAAGGGGAATGTCCGATGGATGTTCCCCTTTTTTAGGTTATCCATGAAAGCCGTATAGTAGTTATAGAAAAAAATAAAGCATCTGAAGTGGACGTATTCCAACATCAGATGCTTTATCTGTTTTAGCCTGTCAGGCTGTTATGGTTTTGTATATATTACTTCTATTTTCAACTCTTCTCCCTGTTCTCCTCCAAAGAGTCTTGCTGCATTAACTTCCATGTCGTGCGAAACTCCTATTACGTTTCCTTCCGTATCTGTTTCTGTAGTTACAGGGATTAATACAACTTTGTCTCTGTCGCTGTCAGTTTCGCCTGTTTCTGACCTCTTTTCAGAGAAAATATGGCTTATCAGACGATTTAATTTAGAGAATGTATAAGAGTTAGAACTGCTGTCGTAAGTGCCCAGGAATGAAGTCTCGTTGTCGTAAGTCTTATTCTGCTCGAAGAATGTATTCATTTCTTCTTTTCTTATCATCAGCAGGGTTTGCGGTATTCCCATTTTGTAAGAACTTTCACCTGAAATTCCGGCATCTTTATATTTCTTTATAGATAGTGTTATGGAATTTAGTGTATCATTCTCATGATTGTCATATATTTCGTCAACCGGCAATTCTATTTCTGTACAAAGTCCGGCAGGAGTTTTCAGGTAAGTATGTTCGTTATCACTGACCAGCTCGTCCAGTTTATCGTCATTCATCATTTTTGTTGACATAAGCACTTCCTTGCTTGCTGCCAGAACAGAGCTACCTATAGCTGTAGAGTCCTGTCCTTGTGAACCTGTAACTGTGTATTCCATATTTATTCTCAACCATATATCCTGTATATATACTACAGAGCCGTCTCCTTGTATGGTGTGAACGTAGAATCCTTTAAGTACATTATTTATGAAAGAGTTTGCGTCTTTGAAATATTCAGGATTACTTTCATATAAGCTTTGTATTTTATTGCTGAACTTTTCTCTCAAATCTATTTTTATTCCAGGATAATAGCCGCTCGTATTTCTTAGAGAATCGCTTACTGACAAGTCAACCGCAGTATAAGTTTTTTGGGCAATACATGTTTTATCATCGCAATTGCAATATTTAGTAGGGTTGTATGATGTGTAATACAAATCTTTATCGTCTTCTTCTATTGCTTTGCTCAGTTCATCTACTTGCACTGTCATCGTAGCCAGTGAGTCACCGTAAAATCCTGTATAGTACAATTCAAGTGATGTTCCGGTTATCTTTTCAAGGCGCTCCGGTAATTCAAATCCTTCAGGGCAGTTTATCTGTGTTATGAAGTCGGCAGAATATTGTCCGAAATCAGGGTCGGTAAATCTTCCCAGATAGGCTCTGTTAGTGCGTGAATATACTTCTTTTAATCTAATTGTTCTCGAAGTAACTTTGTATGTATCGGACGACGCTTTTATCTTGTCGATATTTGAAACGAAATCACCAACTCCGGTGGTGGAGTCGTCGCAGCTGTAGAGTGCGGCTGTAAGGGCTATTACAGCCATTAACTTGAATTTCATACTATAATTTGTATTGTATATGGTTATGGATACAAACCAGTGCCGGAATATACCTGCATTGGTTTGCTTTTGGTTAAATTATTCGTTGTCACCCAGAACCTTGTCGTATAGCGAATTGCAAGCGTCGGCATAGGCGTCGAAACCTTGTTGGTTTTCTACTACCGGTATGTTGAGGCTTTTCGCGTATTCTATTAATTCTGTGTCTATGTTTTCGCTGTTCATTACAACTCCGTCTGAATATGCCATTGCCAGCTTACAAAGTTCGTTGTAGTTTACGGGACTGTTCATCATCTTCAAATCGTCGGATGTTACATCCTTGAATTTCAACTGTTCGTTGAAGTTTTCCACGAAATTCGATTTAAATCCGTTATCGTAGATTGAGAACACCACCTTCGAGTCGCGGAATGAAGGCTCGTCGTAGTATGCCTTTTTGATATACAGCGGCACTACGGCACTCATCCATCCGTGGCAGTGTATTACATCAGGACACCAGCGCAGTTTTTTTACTGTTTCAAGTACGCCCCTTGCATAGAAGATAGCTCTTTCTCCATTGTCTTCATATTCATTTCCGTTTTCGTCGGTTGTCATCAGTCTGTGCTGGAAATAGTCGTCGTTGTCAATGAAGTATATCTGTCGGCGTGCAGCTTGTACAGAAGCCACCTTGATGATAAGCGGATGATCCGTATCGTCAATAATCAAGTTCATTCCAGACAGGCGGATTACTTCGTGCAACTGATTTCTGCGTTCATTTATTATACCCCACTTAGGCATAAATGTTCGTATCTCACGACCTTTGTCCTGAATTGCCTGTGGCAAGTTCTGGCCGATTAGTGACAATTCGCTTTCCGGTACGTAAGGAGTAATTTCTTGTGTAATGAATAAAACTTTTTTAGCGCTCATGTTATTATTTAATGCTCAAAATGTTTTGCAAAAGTACAAAAAAATAGGCAGATATGAAAATGCAGTTTCAAATAAATCCTTATAGTATGTTAACAGACTTTGGTTTTATGGGAATTTATTCATTTTATATCCAACTCTTAGGCTAATTATGAGTTAAAAACAGCACTTTTTTATGTTTATCTTTCATTATGTGGCAAATAATGGTTTACTTTGCACCGGATTTCAAGGAACTATATAATAGCTCTGTAACATAGACTTAATATAGAAAATAGTATAAACTATAAAGAAAAAATGAAGTTAATTCAGACAATCAGTGAACTGCGTAGTGAGTTACAGGCGGTTCGTAAACAAGGTAAGTCGATAGGTTTGGTTCCTACCATGGGTGCATTGCACGATGGACATGCTTCTCTGGTAAAGCGTGCCGTAAAGGAGAACGACGTGGTAGTGGTTAGTGATTTCGTCAATCCGACACAGTTTAACGACAAGAACGATTTGTTGAAATATCCCAGAACTTTGGATGCCGACTGCGAATTGCTTGAAAAGCACGGTGCGGCATATGTTTTCGCGCCTTCGGTAGAGGAAATTTATCCCGAACCTGATACACGCCAGTTCAGTTATGCTCCTCTTGACACTGTTATGGAAGGTAAATACCGTCCGGGACATTTCAATGGAGTATGCCAGATCGTGAGCAAGCTGTTCCTTATCGTTGAGCCTGACAGGGCTTATTTCGGCGAGAAGGATTTCCAGCAGTTGGCCATAATACGCGAAATGGTACGCAAGTATCCTTTCAATCTTCAGATAGTAGGCTGTCCTATTGTACGCGAAGCCGACGGTCTTGCGTTGAGCAGCAGAAACGCTCGTCTTACACCAGAACAGAGAGTTCAGGCATTGCAGATTTCAAAGACACTGTTCGACAGCGTCGAGTTTGCCAAGTCGCATACACTTGCCGAAACAAAACAGTATGTGGAAGACAGAATTGCGGCATCGGAAGGTTTGCGATTGGAATACTTTGAGGTGGTTGACGGAAATACATTGCAGACTGTCTCTTCATGGGACGACAGCAGCTATATTGTGGGATGTATAACAGTGTTCTGCGGCGAAGTCAGACTGATTGATAATATAAAATATAAAGAATAAACCGAGTAGAAGTTATGATGATAGAAGTTTTGAAATCGAAGATACACCGTGTCACTGTAACCCAGTCTAACCTTAATTACGTTGGCAGTATCACTATTGACGAGGATTTGCTGGATGCTGCGAATATCATTGCCGGCGAAAAGGTTCATATCGTTGACAATAACAACGGTGAGAGGTTTGAGACTTACGTTATAAAGGGGGAACGTGGTTCCGGATGCGTATGTCTGAACGGGGCCGCTGCACGTAAAGTCCAGGTGGGAGATATAGTAATAATAATATCGTATGCCATGATGGACTTTGAGGAGGCAAAGACTTTCAAGCCTTCTGTAGTGTTCCCTGATACTTGCACCAACAAACTGGTGTGACAGAACGGCCAAAAAATGATATAAGCAAAACGCTTCGTCGTTTCAACTGAAACGACGAAGCGTTTTGCTTTAAATGACGGGGCGTTTTCCGGACGCCTTTAAATGGCCTTTTCCTTAAGTATGCCCGTACGGTATGCGATAAGGAGTTTCTTCAAGTCCTCAATCTGTATTTTCAGTTCCGCTCCTTTGTCGGTATCTTTCACCATCATACGTTTCGTACTCAGTTCCACAATCTGAGTTGTTGATTTGATGTCTTTTCCTTCGTCAATTGCAGCCTGTGTAGATGTAAACGGTTCGTGCTGTACCAACTGGAAGCCTCGTGAGTGATATACCAGTGTGTAGCCTGCTATACCGGTCTCCGGCTGATAGGCTTTTGAAAATCCTCCGTCAATGACCATCAGCTTTCCGTTTGCCTTGATAGGTTTTTCGCCTTTTACCGCTTTTACAGGTACATGTCCGTTTATTATGTGGCGATGTTCGCCGGTCACATTGAATTCATCGAGAATCATGTCGCATACGCTTTCATCGTCTCTCTTTGAATAATAATGTCCTTTTATTTCCTTGTGCGTTTCTTTGTCGGTCAGGAAATATCTTTCAAATGTCGCCATCTTGATCTTGTCGAAAGCAGGGGAGTCTTTTCCGCACCACAGATACCATACGTAGTCCATGGCGAAATCTTTCTCTTCGTTGTCTTTCTCGCCGAAATATGCTGTACGTATCAGTTGTCCCACCTTGTTGAGCAGTTCCTTGCCCTTGTATTTCTTGTCGCCTATCTTAACGTCTTTCAGGCTTCCGTCTTCGTTAAGTGGCATTGAAGCGTGGAACAGAAGGTTTGAATTGCATACGTTGTACATACATCCGTATCTGAACAGACATTTCATGTGTTTGCGCAGTTTCTCGCTTCTGGTGAACGAGTCGTACAGTTTGTTCACTACGTCTGCTTCCTCATCAGTCAGTCTGTACGGGTCGTTAGGGTCAACAGTAGGCATAAGGTAATCCTTCATTTCGTATTCCTTGCCGTTGAGCCTTAACACTTTCTTCTCGAAGTCTATGTGATGCAGCAACATTCTGTCTTCCATCTCAAATTCCGGCCTTCTTCTTATTATCTCGGCCTCCAGTTTGAACTGGATTATACATATCGCCTTGTGCATCTGGGCTATCATGCGCAGTGTCTTGTCGCTGTATTGAGCTTCAAACTGCTCGGCTTTGGGGTAGAACTGTGTGCATGGGTCGTCAGCATAAGCCTCCATGGCGAATGTGGCAAGCGGTAGCAGGTTTATTCCGTATCCGTCTTCCAGTGCAGGCAGGTTACCGTATCTCATGGCCAGTCGCAATACGTTGGCTATGCTGCATTTGTTCCCTGCCGCAGCTCCCATCCACAGAATGTCGTGATTACCCCATTGTATGTCGAAGTTGTGGTAGTTGCAGAGAGTATCCATGATGATGTGTGGGCCTGGACCACGGTCGAATATGTCACCAAGAATATGCAGTGAGTCTATCGTAAGTCTCTGTATCAGATTGCACAGTGCCACTATGAAATCATCAGCCCTGTCCGTTTCTATGATTGTACTTATGATGACGTTGATGTATGCCTGCTTGTTCTGTGTGGTGCTGCTCTCGTGAAGAAGTTCCTGTATGATGTATGAAAATTCTTCAGGCAGTGCCTTTCTCACTTTTGAGCGTGTATATTTTGATGATACGTTCTGGCAGACGCTTACCAGTTGGTTAAGTGTGATGACGTACCAGTCGTTCATGTCTTCTTCCGTTTCCTTTACCCTGATGAGTTTCTGCTCCGGGTAGTATATCAGAGTGCATAGCTCTTTTTTCTCAGCTTCCCTCAGTGTGTTGCCGAAAATTTCGTTTACCTTTCTTTTTATGGCTCCTGACGCGTTTCTCAATACGTGGTTGAATGCTTCGTATTCCCCGTGCAGGTCTGCAAGGAAATGTTCGGTGCCTTTTGGAAGATTAAGTATGGCCTCAAGGTTTATTATCTCCGTGCTTGCTGCCGCTATGGTAGGGAAGCTCTGCGACAGCAGCTCCAAATACCTCAAGTCATTCTTTATTTCTTCAATTTTCGACTTACTAGTAACTGTCATGGCTTTTTAGATTTATATATTTAAATAAGTTTTGTTTTCTACATGAAAAGCATGAGGATTATTTGTATCATGATAACCCTGGTGAACATCCCCAGCGGATATACCGTAGCGTAGCTTACGGCAGGATTGTCATTTGGGATTATGTCGTTGGCATAATTCAGTGCCATAGGGTTTGCCATACTACCGCACAACATTCCGCATGTACTTCCGAAATCCAGATGGAATATTCTCAATGCCACTATAGCCATTATCACCACAGGTATGAATGTTATGGCAAATCCTACGGCTATCCATAATGCTCCTTCTGGACGCATCACTGTCTCGAAGAAATGAGCTCCGGCATCAAGTCCCAGGCATGCGAGATACAGTGAAAGACCTATACCTCTCAGCATAAGGTTTGCGCTTCGTGTGGTATATGTCACCAGATGCAGTCTCGGACCGTATGCGCCTATCAGTATTCCTATTATAATAGGTCCTCCAGCCAGTCCCAGTTTTACAGGCGAACTGATGCCCGGAATACTTATAGGTATCGCGCCGATGATTAATCCCAATACTATACCTATGAATATGGACGCCATGTTAGGGTCTTTAAGTGTCTTTACCGTGTTGCCGAGGACTTTCTCCACATTTTGTATGGCAGCCGCTTCGCCCACAACAGTCAGCCTGTCGCCTAATTGCAGTACAAGTCCTGGAGTGGCCAGCAGTTGCACACCGCTTCTTGTCACGCGGCTGATGTTTATGCCATATGAATTTCTCAGTCTCAGACTGCCCAGCTTTTTACCGTTTATTTCCGGACGTGATATTACCACGTGTTTTGAAATGAGTTGGCTGTCTATTGCATTCCAGTCAATATCCTCCTTGTTCCAGTCTCTGTTTTCCTGCTCTCCGAAAAGGATTGTCAGGGTAGGGGCATCTTTCTCTGTGGTTATGACCAGTATGCGGTCGTTCTCTTTCAGGATTTTTTCAGATGTAGGGATACATACATTGCCGTCTCTCCACAGTCTTGATATCACGAACTTTGGATAGCTCAGTTTAGCTATGTCCTGTATGCTCATGTTGAATATGGCAGGGTTGTGAATCTGAAATGTTGCGATGTAAGTGTGGTTTGTGTCGTCGTGTTCATGGTTTATCATGTCCTTAGGCCTTACAACTAGTTTTTTCAATACTATTATAGCCAATATTACTCCCACCACTCCTAACGGATATGTTATGGCGCAACTCAAGGCTGCTCCACTGGTAGGTTCGCCCATTTGTTTCAGAGTCTGTTGTGCCGCACCTAGTGCCGGTGTGTTGGTAGTAGCTCCGCACAGTATGCCAGCCATGTCCGAAAGAGGTATTGAGGCTGTCTTGCTTATTATTACAGCCATGGCGGTACCTATGAGTATTACTCCCAAACCAAGCATGTTGAGCCTGTATCCTCCCCGATGGAAGGAACTGAAAAAGCCCGGACCTACCTGTAAGCCCAGCGAATAAACGAATAATACCAGTCCGAAACTTTCTGCATAGATAAGCATCTGAGGGTCAATAGAGAAACCTAGATGTCCGGCCAGAATGCCGATGAAAAAAACGAATGTCACTCCCAGTGAAACTCCAAACAGATGAAGTTTCCCGAAACCTAGACCTATAGCGGTAATTAGTGACAATATAATGACAGCCTGTAAGGCTGAATGCTCAAAAAATAAATCTGTAAACCATTCCATGCCGCAAATTTACACACTTTTTTTGAGGAATGCTTATATTATGTTATATTATTTTGACAAAAGTGGATGCCTTTTACATTTCAAGGCTATGTAACAAAAACAATCCGTCCATCGGTTGCCTATATGGAAGTACAACCGATGGACGGATTATGGTATATTATATATTATGTGTCTTATTTATTTTAGTGACATAAGTCCCATTACATTGGTTACTTTCGCTGCCAGTTCTTCTGTAGGAACAGATTCTATCAGTTTCATCATTAGCTCCGTAACGTCTGTATTCTTGTCGATGCTTAATGCGTGGTTCAAATCGTCTATCGCTTCTTCGTACTGCTTTGTGTTGACATACATTTCCGCTCTTGTCTTGAAACTGTCTGCATCTTGCGGATTGAGGGAGATTGATTCTGTAATGTCTTTTATGGCATTTTCCCATTTACCAAGGTTACCCCATAGGATACTTCTTGTATAATATGCAAACGAACGGTATTCTTTATCTGCCTCAGGGATTAACTCAATGCTTGAATTGGCAGCTTTCATGGCCAGCACAATGTCATTGCATGCGTTGCATATTAGCGACATATAGCAATGTGCATATCCGTTCTCCGGATTGCTTTCTATCTCGGCATTAAGCAGTGTGTAGGCTGTTTCTATGTCTCCGTTGTTTAACGCTGTTACTCCGTTTACATAGTTTTCAGATTCTGGGCGTACTAGATTTCCTGCGTATGAAATTCCGCAGATAAACATCATGATAGATAATGTAATAATGAATTTTCCAGTGGTTTTCATGTTGTGTCTGTAATTTTAAAGTTTGAGCGCAAAACTATAAAGTTTTATCATACCATCAAAGAAAAGCGGACAAAAAATGTAATAATAAATAAAAAACTTATATCTTTGTCGCAAACAAATAAATCTAACACTGAAAATTAATCCTTATTTGCTATCCAGTCATAGCAATTTGGTATAGAATGAAATTTTAAACTTGTTATAACCATGAATTCATTAAATCAAATCATTGAAAAATTTCCGGAGATTAAAAATGTAGAGTCTGTAAAACCTCTTACAGCAGGGTTGATAAATCAAACTTATCTGGTGACTACCCAAGACGGTACTCCAAATTTTATCCTTCAGTGCATCAACCATAACATATTTAAAAATGTAGATTTGCTGCAGAACAATATAGAGTGCGTAACAAGTCATATACGCAAGAAACTTGAAGCTGCTGGAGAAAAAGACCTCGACAGAAAGGTCCTTCGTTTTGCTGTGGCAGATAACGGAAAGACTTATTATTTCGACGGTGAGAAGTATTGGAGGGCATGTGTGTTTGTAGAAGGCTCTCTGACACTTGATGCGGTAACTCCAGAATCGTCATATCTGGTAGGTCTAAAGTTCGGTGAGTTTGAAGCTATGCTGGCCGATCTTCCTTGTCAGCTTGAAGAGACAATTCCTGATTTCCACAACATGGAGTTCAGACTTAAGCAGCTGGACGAAGCCGTTGAGGCAGATGCGGCAGGACGTATGGAAAAGGTTCGTGACCTGGTGACAGAAATCCGCAAGGATGCATACGACATGTGCTGTGCAGAAAGGTATTACAGAGAAGGTAAACTTCCTAAACGTATATGCCATTGTGACACAAAGGTGAGCAATATGCTTTTTGACAAAGAGGGAAACGTTCTTTGCATCATTGACCTTGATACAGTGATGTCAAGTTTTGTATTCTCTGATTTCGGCGATTTCCTTCGTTCGGCCGCAAATACCGGTCAGGAAGACGATGAAAACCTTGATAATGTAAAGTTCAATTTCGAGATATTCAAGTCTTTCACAAAGGGGTACATCGAATCGGCAAAATGTTTCCTTACTCCGCTTGAGATAGAGCTGCTGCCATATGCTGTGACATTGTTCCCTTATATGCAGGCTGTACGCTTCCTTACAGACTATATAAACGGTGATACTTATTATCAGATAAAATATCCAGAACATAACTATGTGAGAACTCTGGCTCAGTATAAGCTTTATAAGGAAACTAAAGCTGCGGTAGGCGAGATGAGAGACTATATCAATTCATTAATCTGATATTGGTAAGACATATAATTTCATATGAAAAATAAAAAAGGGCTTTCTGCTTTGTACAGACCGCTACAGGCCGGTTTGTTCGGAGGATGAGGCTCTTTTTTATATTTTTTATCGGTAAACGTCCATAGGCTGTGTTCTATTGGCTTTTTTTCACAAAAAAAATTCCGTTAACGATAACGGGTATAGAAAAAATGTTGTACATTTGCCGCATATTTGTAATGTGTAGTTTGCAAAATGAATAATAATATAAAACACATTGGTATTGTGGAAAGCATAGATGGCCCTCACGTCAGGGTTAAGATTCTTCAAAGTTCCGCCTGCTCGTCATGCAGTGTGAAAGGCCATTGCAATATTTCCGAGACTAAGGAAAAAATAATCGACATATTTGATGGAGAAAAAGCCGGATGCTGTACTATCGGACAGCAGGTAATGGTTTGCGGTACCACCTCTATGGGAATGAAAGCCGTGTTTCTGGCATTTGTGCTTCCCTTTCTGGTGCTTTTGGCAGCCTTGTTCGTTACTATGAGAGTCACAGATGGCGATGAAGCCATATCTGCATTAGTCTCATTATGTACTCTTATACCTTATTATATATTGATATATCTGTTTAGAAATAAGATAAGCCGTACATTTTCGTTTACATTGGAAACAATAAATAATTAATAAACTAACTTTAATTTATGGATTTAATTTTAATTGCAGTAATTTCATTGGGAGCCATTGGCTTGATTGCGGCAGTAATATTGTATGCTGCTTCAAAGAAATTCGCTGTTTACGAAGATCCGCGAATTGCTCAGGTTAGCGAAGTGCTTCCTCAGGCAAACTGCGGTGGATGTGGTTATCCTGGATGTTCGGGTTTTGCTGCTGCTTGCGTAAAAGCCGGTTCACTCGAAGGTAAACTGTGTCCTGTAGGCGGACAGCCTACGATGGAGAAAGTAGCTGCCATTCTTGGTCTTGAAGTTGCAGCTTCAGAACCTAAGGTAGCTGTAGTGAGATGTAATGGTACATGTGCCAACCGTCCTAAACTTACTCAGTACGACGGTGTACGCTCATGTGTAGTGGCTAACTCTACCTACGGTGGTGAGACAGGATGTACATTCGGATGTCTTGGCTGTGGAGACTGTGTGTCGGCTTGTACATTCGGTGCCATCAAGATGAATCCTGAAACAGGACTTCCTGAAGTAGATGAAAGCAAATGTACTGCCTGCGGTGCCTGTGCCAAGGCTTGTCCTCGTTCAATCATCGAAATCCGTCCTAAAGGTAAGAACAACCGCCGTGTTTACGTTCAGTGCGTCAACAAGGATAAGGGTGCCGTTGCCCGTAAGGCTTGTGCTGCTGCATGTATCGGTTGCGGCAAGTGTGTCAAGGTTTGTCCGTTCGAGGCTATCACTCTTGAAAACAATCTTGCTTACATCGATCCTGCGAAATGTAAGTCATGCCGTAAGTGTGAGATGGAATGTCCTCAGAATGCAATCATCGCTGTGAACTTCCCTCCAAGAAAGGCAAAACCTGCTGAAGAAGCAGCTCCAAAGGCTGAAGCTACAGCTCCAAAAGCTGAAACTGTTGCTCCAAAAGCAGAGCCGGTAGTTGAACAGCCAAAAGCAGAAACTCCTGCACAGGACGCTCCAAAGGCAGAAGCATAATTAATCAGATTAGTAACAATATTTAAACGATATAAACGTGAAAACATTTAGAATAGGTGGAGTTCATCCGGCAGAAAACAAGTTGTCGGCAGGCAAGGCAATAGAAACACTTGCTCTCCCCAAACAGGCTGTTTTCCCTTTGTCTCAGCATATAGGTGCCCCGGCTACAGCCATTGTAAAGAAAGGTGATGTAGTGAAGGTAGGTACCAAGATAGCAGAAGCCGGAGGTTTCGTTTCGGCAGCTATTTATTCGTCTGTATCCGGTAAGGTAAACAAGGTTGATAGCGTTATCGATGCCAGCGGTTACCGCAAACCGGCTATCTTCATCGACGTGGAAGGTGACGAATGGGAAGAATCAATCGACCGCAGTACAGAACTGGTTAAGGAATGTAACCTTACTCCGGAAGAAATAGTAGCTAAAATCAAGAATGCAGGTGTAGTAGGTATGGGTGGTGCATGTTTCCCTACTCATGTGAAACTTACTCCTCCTCCGGGATGCAAGGCTGAATGTGTTATCATCAACGCAGTAGAGTGTGAGCCTTATCTTACTGCCGACCACCGTCTGATGCTTGAAAAAGCTGACGAAATCATGGTAGGTGTACAGATTCTTATGAAAGCCGTAAAAGTCGATAAAGCTTACATCGGTATAGAGAACAACAAGCCTGATGCTATCAAACTGATGACAGAAAAGGCTGCTCAGTACAAAGGTATTGAGGTAGTTCCTCTGAAAGTGAAATACCCACAGGGAGGTGAAAAACAGCTTATCGACGCTGTTATCGGCCGTCAGGTTCCTGCTCCTCCTGCAATTCCTATCAACGTAGGTGCAGTCGTTCAGAACGTAGGTACTGCATATGCTGTTTACGAAGCTGTTCAGAAGAACAAACCGTTGTTTGAACGCGTGGTTACAGTGACAGGTAAATCACTGAAGAACCCTTCAAACTTCCTGACACGTATGGGTACACCGATGAGCCAGCTTATCGAAGCTGCCGGAGGTCTGCCTGAAGATACAGGAAAGGTAATCGGTGGTGGTCCTATGATGGGTAAGGCACTTGCCAATACTGAAGTTCCTATCTGCAAGGGTAGTTCAGGTGTTCTTATCATGAACGATAAGGAAGCTTCACGTGCAGAGGCTATGCCATGTATCCGTTGTGCAAAATGTGTAAGCGCATGTCCTATGGGACTTGAACCGTTCCTTCTGGCTACATGCTCTGCTCATGGCGACTGGGAACGCGTAGAGAAAGAAATGATTATGTCATGTATAGAGTGTGGTTCATGTCAGTTCACATGTCCTTCACGCCGTCCAATGCTTGACTATATCCGTTTAGGTAAAGGCAAAGTAGGTGCGATTATCCGTGCACGCAATGCTAAAAAATAATCAATCGAAATTTATCGAATAACTATGGCTAATAAATTAATAGTATCTTTATCACCCCATGTACACAGCGGCGACAGCGTACAGAAGAACATGTACGGTGTGATTATCGCCCTGATACCTGCCTTGCTGGTATCATTCTATATGTTCGGCCTTGGGGCAGTTATCGTTACGCTCACTTCAGTGGCAGCGTGCTTGTTCTTTGAATGGGCTATAACAAAGTTCATTCTTAAACGCGAACGTACAACTATACTTGACGGATCGGCAGCTCTTACAGGCTTGCTTCTCGCTTTCAACCTTCCGTCAAATCTTCCTTTGTGGATAATCATCATAGGCGCTTTGGTTGCGATAGGTATCGGTAAGATGACATTCGGCGGTCTGGGATGTAACCCTTTCAACCCTGCTCTGGTTGGCCGTATCTTCCTGCTTATATCTTTCCCTGTACAGATGACTTCATGGCCTGTAGCTGGTCAGTGGGCATCTTATACAGACGCTGAAACAGCAGCTACTCCGCTTGCGCTTATGAAAATGGCTGTAAAGGGTGACGTTACAGCGCTTGAACAGCTTCCTTCTACATTTGATTTGTTCATAGGAAACAATCATGGATGTATCGGTGAAATCAGTGCTTTGGCATTGTTGCTCGGTCTGGTATATATGTTGTGGAAGAAAATCATCACATGGCATATCCCGGTATCAATCATCGCTACAGTGTTTGTATTCGCTACACTGTTGAATCTGGTTGACCCTGTTAAATATGCCGATGGATTGACACATCTGTTTACTGGTGGTCTTATGCTTGGTGCCATCTTCATGGCTACAGACTATGTGACATCGCCAATGAATCATAAAGGCATGATAATCTACGGTATTGCCATAGGTTTCCTTACAGTGCTAATCCGTACATTCGGCGCATATCCGGAAGGTATGTCGTTCGCGATATTCATTATGAACGCATTCACTCCGCTTATCAATACATATTGCAAACCTAAAAGATTTGGGGAGGTAGTAAAGAAATGAAAAAGCTAGAATCATCTTTGAAGAATATGGCACTTGCGCTTACAGGTTTCTCTGTAGTGGCAGGAGCAATATTGGGCTGGGTGAACAAGGTTACCGCAGAACCTATAGCACAGGCCAATGCAAAGACATTGAGTGATGCTATAGCAGTGGTGGTTCCCGGTTTCGACAATAACCCTGCAGAAGCTCCGGAAACAATAGATGTTGACGGTGTATCATATAAAATCTATAAGGCTACAAAAGGTGGCGAGTTTATCGGTGCTGCCGTTGAATCTTCTTCTATGGGATTCGGTGGCGAACTGAAGGTCCTTGTTGGTTTCGATGTTGAAGGCAACATAATTGACTATTCATTGTTGAGCCACGCAGAAACTCCTGGATTGGGTTCTAAGGCTGCCGACTGGTTCAAGAAAGGTGCCAAAGGTGATATTACAGGTAAAAATCCTGGAAATGCTCCTTTGACAGTATCCAAGGATGGTGGCGAGATAGACGCCATTACTGCTTCTACCATTACAAGCCGTGCTTTCCTTGCAGCAGTGAACAGCGCATACGGCGCATACAAGAACCAGCATGTTGACGGCACAAGTGGTGCTACTCAGCAGGCTTCAGATAATAACAAATAAAACAGGAGAGGAGTAAGATTATGAATAATTTTAAAGTATTGATGAACGGAATCGTTAAGGAAAATCCTACTTTCGTTCTCCTTTTGGGTATGTGTCCTACTTTGGGTACAACATCTTCTGCCATCAACGGTATGGGTATGGGACTTGCTACAATGTTCGTGCTTATCTGTTCAAACATTGTAATCTCTTCTATCAAGAAGCTTGTTCCTGACATGGTACGTATTCCTATCTTCATCGTTGTCATAGCATCGTTTGTGACAGTTCTGCAGATGGTAATGCAGGCATATGTTCCTGCTCTTTACGCTACTTTGGGTCTGTTCATCCCACTTATCGTGGTGAACTGTATCCTTCTTGGCCGTGCAGAGGCTTTTGCCGCAAAGAATAATCCTATAGCTTCATTCTTCGACGGTCTTGGTATGGGACTTGGATTTACAATCGCTTTGACATTGCTGGGCGGTGTACGTGAATTCCTTGGAACAGGAAAGATATTCAATATCACAATAATGCCGGAACAGTATGGTATGCTGATATTCGTCCTCGCTCCGGGTGCATTCATCGTTCTTGGATATTTGATTGCTATTGTAAACCGTTTGAAGAAAGCATAACCCTTAAAAGACTTTTGATATGGAATATATATTGATATTTATTACAGCTATATTTGTGAACAACATCGTGTTGTCACAGTTCCTTGGTATCTGCCCGTTCCTGGGAGTATCAAAGAAAGTTGAAACTGCTATGGGTATGGGTGCGGCAGTAGCGTTTGTATTGGTTCTTGCTACTATCGTTACTTACGTCATTCAGAAGTTTGTCCTCGATGCTTTCGGATTGGGATATCTTCAGACTATAGCGTTCATCCTTGTCATCGCTGCATTGGTACAGATGGTAGAGATTATTCTCAAGAAGGTTTCTCCATCGCTCTATCAGGCACTTGGAGTGTTCCTTCCTCTTATCACAACCAACTGCTGTATCCTTGGTGTTACAATCCTTGTAATCCAGAACGACTTTGATTTGCTTACAGGTGTTGTTTATGCTTTTGCCACTGCTCTTGGTTTTGCGCTTGCGCTTATCGTGTTTGCAGGAATCCGCGAACAGCTCAGTCTGGTTAATATCCCTAAAGGTATGCAGGGAATGTCTATCGCCCTTGTAACAGCAGGTTTGCTTGCTATGGCATTTATGGGATTCTCTGGAGTTGACAAAGGCCTGGCTGCACTGTTCGGAATATAATTGATTTTTGAAGTTATAGAAGTTATAGTAGTTATAGAAGTTAAGCTTAGTCACTAACTCCTTTAACTTCTTCTTTAGTAACTTCTTTAACTTCAGCATAAAATAAATTTCAGAAAATCCGGTATCATGGCGATACCGGATTTTTTTTTATTATTTCTGCTAAATTGATTGAGTTTTGAATTATATTTATTATATTTGCTCAAATTAATTCTAAAACTTTATTATACAGAATAAATATAAAACCTTTAATTATGAAAAAAAGAATTCTTGTAGCCGGTGGTACAGGATACATTGGCTCTCACACAGTGGTTGAATTGCAGAACAGCGGTTATGAAGTAATCATTGTAGATAATCTTTCAAATTCACGAGCAGACGTAGTTGACAGCATAGAACAGATTACAGGAATCCGTCCTGCCTTTGAAAAGGTTGACTGCCTTGATTATGAAGGTATGGATGCTGTTTTCACAAAATATCCGGGTATTCAGGGTATTATCCATTTTGCGGCTAGTAAGGCTGTAGGTGAGTCAGTACAGAAACCATTGCTCTACTATCGCAATAATCTTGTTTCATTGATAAATATTCTTGAACTTATGCCTAAACATGGTGTTCAGGGAATTATTTTCTCTTCATCATGTACAGTATATGGCCAGCCTGATGTATTGCCTGTTACAGAAGCTGCTCCTATCAAGAAGGCAGAGTCTCCATACGGTAATACAAAACAGATTAACGAAGAAATCATTGACGATACAATAGCTTCAGGTTCTCCTATCAAGGCTATTAAGCTTCGTTATTTCAACCCTATAGGCGCTCATCCGTCTGCACTTATCGGTGAGTTGCCAAACGGTGTTCCACAGAATCTTGTTCCGTTCCTTACTCAGACAGCTATGGGTATCCGCGAGAAACTGAGCGTATTCGGCGATGATTATGATACTCCTGACGGCTCATGTATCCGCGACTATATCTATGTAGTTGACTTGGCTAAGGCTCACGTTATAGCTATGAACCGTATCCTTGAAGGCAAGCAGAAACAGGCTTCTGAGGTATTCAACGTAGGTACAGGCCGTGGTTTGTCAGTTCTTGAACTTATCCATGCATTTGAATCTTCTACAGGAGTTAAGTTGAACTATCAGATTGCTCCTCGTCGTGCAGGTGATATCGTTAAGGTTTGGGCAGACCCGTCATACGCAAACAATGAACTTGGATGGAAGGCTGATACTTCTATCGAAGACACTCTCCGTTCTGCATGGAACTGGCAGGTTCATTTGCGTGAAAAAGGAATTATGTAATAAAACTCAGATTTTCAAATAATGTAATAAAACTATTTAATTACATGAGTGTATGTGAATATGCTCATGTAAGTCTGTTTCCTTATGAAACAGATATAAATAGTAGTTTTATCGTGTTTTATTTTGTGTTTGTGTTGTGGCTGTTCTTCGACGTGAGTCGGGGGACAGCTTTTTTAGTTGAATATTAAAATTAAACTTAGTATGGATATATTTCTGATTATTCTTTCAGTCTTGTTTATGGTGGTAGGTTTGTTGGGATGTATTCTTCCCGCTTTGCCAGGTCCTCCACTTTCGTATGTGGGATTTCTTTTATTGCACTTTACAGATAAAGTTCAGTTCTCCACCACCAAGATATGGGCATTGCTGGCCCTGGTTGTCATAGCGCAGGTGATAGATTATTTTATTCCCGTTCTTGGCAGTAAATACAGTGGTGGCACCAAGTGGGGTAGCTGGGGAGCATTTATTGGTTCTGTGGTAGGTTTGTTCTTCCTTCCGTGGGGATTGCTGTTAGGGCCGTTTCTGGGTGCCGTGGTCGGTGAATTGCTTGGCGATGCCGATATGAAATCAGCCTTAAAGTCTGGTACGGGAGCCTTGTTGGGATTTATTTTGGGCACAGTGCTTAAGGTGGCACTATGTATGTATTTTATAGTTCTTCTGATACAGGCGTTGATATAATCTGTTGCGCGTTTCGTTATCGTACACGATGGTTTTATATCCAAAAAATGATATAAATCAAGAAAAACGGCATTTTAGTTAAAAACATGTTTTAAAACATTGTTATTATCGAAATAACCTATACCTTTGCATCGTGGTTGTGAAACCAATAGGATATAAAGAGATAAAATAACACAAATAAGGTATTAGATTAGACTTAAGGTAATTATTTAAGGTATTAGGTTATTAGTTTAAAGGTAAAAGGTTTTTCAAGGGATTAGTAATTTTGGATTAAGGTTAAGAGAGGGATTATTAGTTTTCAGGATTTAGGTTTTAATAGGTTTTAGGAAAAGGTTTTAGGTAAAAAGACGTTTAAAGAAGGATAACGTAAGACTTGAAAAACAAAAGAGATGAAAAGAACCCTTAAAATGAGGGTTCTTTAGGTGGCCGGCGGCATTCATTGATAATTGGATGGCGCCTTTTTTGTGTCCTTACTTTTCATTGTCCTTTATGTCGGAAATACGCTTCTTAAAATGGATATTTCCATTCATTTTTCATTGATATTTCGGAAAATCAAAAATAATCGTTATATTTGGGAAAAGCGAACAAACTTAAAATCAATTTTTTATGGAAACAGTCTTATTTTGGATAGTACCTGTGGTCTCAGTCCTGGCTTTGGTACTGGCATGGTATTTCTACCGGCAAATGATGAAAGAAAGTGAAGGCACACCCCAGATGCAGAAAATCGCGTTGCATGTCCGTCAGGGAGCGATGTCGTACCTCAAACAGCAGTACAAGGTGGTCACCATAGTATTCATTGCACTGGTAATATTATTCTCCATTATGGCCTATGGTTTCAATCTTCAGAACCATTGGGTCCCGATAGCATTTCTCACAGGTGGATTTTTCTCAGGATTGTCAGGCTATTTAGGCATGAAGACAGCCACATATGCCTCTGCCCGTACTGCCAATGCTGCACGTACATCCCTCAATAAAGGTCTTAGGGTAGCATTCCGAAGTGGAGCGGTAATGGGACTTGTGGTAGTAGGTCTCGGTCTGTTCGACATATCCTTCTGGTACATACTTCTTGATAAGGTAATAGATGCCGATTCTGCCAATCCTACGGCGAAACTATGTATGATTACCACCACAATGCTTACTTTCGGTATGGGAGCTTCTACGCAGGCTCTTTTTGCAAGAGTAGGAGGAGGTATCTATACTAAGGCTGCCGATGTAGGAGCCGACCTTGTAGGAAAGGTAGAGGTTGGTATTCCTGAAGATGACCCTCGTAATCCGGCAACCATTGCCGATAATGTAGGCGACAACGTTGGCGACGTAGCAGGTATGGGAGCCGACCTTTATGAGTCTTATTGCGGTTCTATTCTTGCCACAGCAGCTTTAGGCGCCGCAGCTTTCATCGGCACAGGCGATACAGACATGCAGCTTAAAGCCGTCATTGCTCCTATGCTTATAGCAGCAGTGGGAATAATCCTTTCTATCATAGGTATATTTGCGGTACGTACACGTGAGGATGCAGGAATGAAAGACTTGCTGAAATCACTTTCCGTAGGTACCAATCTCAGTTCCATACTTATTGTTATAGCTACATTCATTATAATGTGGCTCCTCAACATGAAGAATTGGGTTAATATTTCCTTTGCAGTGGTTGTAGGTCTGATAGTTGGAGTAATTATCGGACGTTCCACAGAATATTACACCTCCCAGTCTTATAGACCTACACAGAAGCTTTCCGAAAGTGGAAAGACTGGTCCGGCAACAGTCATTATCTCCGGTATAGGTCTCGGTATGGTCTCCACCACAATACCGGTCATAGCCGTTGTGGCAGGTATCATACTCTCATATTGGCTCGCCTCAGGATTTGATTTGTCAAATATAGGTATGGGACTATACGGTATCGGTATAGCGGCCGTTGGTATGCTCTCCACACTTGGTATAACCCTTGCCACTGATGCTTACGGTCCTATAGCAGACAATGCCGGAGGAAATGCAGAGATGAGTGGTCTGGGAGCAGAAGTGCGTAAACGTACAGATGCGCTTGATTCTTTGGGCAACACTACAGCCGCTACAGGTAAAGGCTTCGCCATAGGTTCTGCGGCTCTTACGGGGTTAGCCCTCCTTGCCTCATATATCGAGGAAATACGTATTGGCCTTGAACGTATCGGAAATACAGTTCTTGAACTTCCCAACGGTTTGAGTGTAGCCATACACGAGGCAAGTTTTACCGATTTCATGATATATTATGATGTCACTCTGATGAATCCGAAAGTCCTTTCCGGAATATTTATAGGCGGTATGATGGCATTTCTCTTCTGTGGCCTTACGATGAATGCTGTAGGTCGTGCGGCAGCTCATATGGTAGAAGAAGTACGCCGTCAGTTCCGTGAGATAAAAGGAATACTTGAAGGAAAAGCCGAACCTGATTATGCCCGTTGCGTCCAGATATCTACCAAAGGCGCACAGCGAGAAATGGTCTTCCCTTCAGTTCTGGCCATAATAGCTCCTGTGGTAACGGGATTGTTGTTCGGAGTATCCGGAGTGATAGGTCTTCTTATCGGCGGATTGTCGTCAGGTTTCGTTCTTGCGGTGTTCATGGCAAATGCCGGAGGAGCGTGGGACAATGCCAAGAAATTCGTCGAAGAAGGCAATTTCGGAGGTAAAGGCGGAGAGGTACACCGTGCAACGGTAGTTGGCGATACAGTCGGCGATCCTTTCAAGGATACATCCGGTCCTAGCCTTAACATCCTCATTAAGTTAATGAGCATGGTAGCGATAGTAATGGCAGGTCTTACAGTGGCATGGAGTTTGCTGTAAGGATAACAACGTTAATATAAAATTTTAGAGTTATGATTTCAGAAAAACTACAAAACGCAATCAACGAGCAGATTACTGCCGAGATGTGGTCAGCTAATCTTTATCTTTCAATGTCTTTCTATCTTCAGAAAGAAGGTTACGACGGATTTGCTTCATGGATGAAAAAACAGTCACAGGAAGAACTGGATCATGCATATAGCCTTGCAGACTATCTTATGAAACGTGGTGGAGAGGCTAAGGTTGACAAGATAGACGTTGTTCCACAGGGTTGGGGCAGCCCACTTGAGGTATTTGAACACGTTTATCAGCATGAATGCCATGTTTCACAGCTTATCGACGAACTGGTAAACATCGCTTCTGAAGTTAAAGACAAGGCATCACAGGATTTCTTGTGGGGTTATGTCCGCGAACAGGTAGAAGAAGAAGCTACTGCCCAGGGTATTGTTGACAAGTTGAAACGTTGTGGCGACCACTCAGGTATCCTCTATTTGGATGATAAATTGGGTCAGCGCAAGTAATCTGCAACAAGACAAATAATCATTTAAGTGCTGCAATATTGTCATGGTGACAAAATTGCAGCATTTTTTTATTACTTTCAGAACAATTAATTCTATTTAATTAATGTCATATACTTGTAAATCTCATGCCTTATATATAATTTTAAAAACTGATATAAAATGGTACTCCATGATGTAAATATATAATTGTATGATATTCGATAAATCAGATATAAACTTTATAGCGATAGATTTTGAGACTGCTACTTCAAGGCATGCTTCGGTTTGTGAAGTTGGCATTTGTGTAGTACGGAACGGAGAAATAGCCGAGACCCGTTCATGGCTTGTACGCCCTGAGGATAACTATTATCAGTATTGGAATATAAAAGTCCACGGTATCCGTCCTCAGGATACTGAGAATGCCCCTGATTTCCGTCAGGTATGGGAGGAAATAGAGCGTACCTATCTTGACGAGTTTGATACATTAGTAGCTCATAATGTACCATTCGATAGAAGTTGTTTGCTGCGTTCTGCAGAACTTTACCGTATTCATTTGCCTGAATTGAACTGGATATGTTCTTTGCAGACAGCACGCAAGGTTTATTCTTTTACATGTAATTCTCTTGATTATTTGTGCCGACAGTTGGATATACCTATTGGAACCCATCATCGTGCCGGCGATGATGCGGAAATGTGTGCCAGGTTGTATTTGAGGGAAATCGAGGATATATGATACGTTTTTCTTTTGAATACATACTCAGAAATAATCCATTACACTGCTCTCACCCTTTTTCATATGCCTTCAAGGCTGATACAGGTAAATATTGTGATTATAATATTATCTTTATATAGATATTGTTACTACCTTTGCCCTCCGTAATTTTAAAACTATAGAAATTTAATACAATAAAAACTGTAATTATGGAATTGATTGAGAACCTGTTCATGGGTTATCCCAATTTATGGGGAGGGGGAGTAGCGCACTCCGTGCTTATTTTGTCGCTTGTTATAACAATAGGTATTGCGCTGGGCAAGATAAAGGTTGCCGGTGTTTCTTTAGGTATCACGTGGATACTTTTTGTGGGAATCGTGTTCGGACATTTCAATATGAATCTCGACGAACATCTTCTTCACTTCCTTAAAGAGTTCGGACTGATACTGTTTGTCTATTCAATAGGTCTTCAGGTAGGTCCCGGTTTCTTTTCTGCGTTCAAGAAAGGAGGTCTTACTCTCAATATGGTGGCTATGACCGTAGTATTTTCCGGAGTTATACTCGCTATAGTCCTTCATTTTATTTCCGGTGTGCCTATCACCACTATGGTAGGTATCCTTTCCGGTGCCGTAACTAATACCCCAGGACTTGGTGCTGCACAGCAGGCAAACAGCGACCTCAATGGCGTTGATGCCCCTGAAATAGCACTTGGTTACGCTGTGGCATACCCTCTTGGTGTGATTGGTTGTATCATGTCTCTGTGGGCTTTGAAATACATCCTTCGTATCAAGGTCGATACTGAAGAGGCTGATGCAAAGCGTGGTTCCGGCCATCTGCAGGAACTTACTGTTCGCCCTGTTACAATAGAGATACACAATGAATCCGTAATAGGAAAGAAACTTCGCGATATCCATCCGCTGGTGAAGAGATACTTCGTCGTTTCACATATATACCATGCTGATACAGGTCTGGTGGAAATGGCTGATGCCGATACAGTATTAAATCTCAACGACAAGATTCTTCTTACCTCTGCTCCGGTGGATATAGACGCCATAACAGTCTTCCTCGGTTGTCAGGCAGAAATGGACTGGGAACAGGAAGAAACAGACCTCGTTACTCGAAGCGTAGTAATAACCAGGTCTGAGGTAAACGGCAAGATGCTTTCGCAGCTCAAGATAAGAAACAGTTTTGGAGCCAACGTTATCAGAGTAAACCGTTCGGGAGTCGATCTTGTTGCGTCGCCTAATCTCCAGCTTCAGATTGGTGACCGTGTGGTTATAGTAGGTACCGAACTTGCCGTAGGACAGACTGAGAAAGTCCTTGGTAACTCTCTTAAACAGCTTAACCATCCTAATCTTATCCCTATATTCCTCGGTATTGCTTTAGGATGTATCCTCGGTAGTGTTCCATTTGTATTTCCGGGCATACCTCAGCCTGTCAAACTGGGTCTTGCAGGAGGTCCGCTTATCGTCTCAATATTGATAAGCCGTTTCGGTCCGCAGTATAAACTCATAACATATACCACCATGAGTGCCAATCTTATGGTTCGTGAGATAGGTCTTTCGTTGTTCCTTGCCTGTGTAGGTCTGGGTGCAGGAGCGGGATTTGTCGATACGATAGTCAATCGCGGTGGATACGTATGGATAGGCTACGGTGTCATTATCACGATTGTGCCTCTTATTATAGCCGGAATTTTGGGACGCTACGCCTTCAAGCTTAACTATTACACTCTTATCGGTGTGCTGTCCGGAGCTACAACCAATCCGCCTGCTCTTGCATATTCAAACGACCAGACATCGTGCGACGCGCCTGCTGTAGGTTATGCCACTGTATATCCGCTTACAATGTTCCTTCGTGTCCTTACGGCGCAGATTTTGATTTTATCGTTGGCATAAATGTATATTTGTTTCAAAAATGCAAGAAAATGTGTATCTTTGCACCGTTTTTTTGAGAAATAATAAATTAATATACATAAAATGACACAACAGGTTAAGAAAAAGTTAAACGATTCATGGGGTATGCGATGGGGTGCCCTGGCTATTGTGGCCTTTACTATGATGGCCGCATATTATGTAAACGATGTGGTGGCACCGCTGAAAAGTATGCTTGAAGCGTTACCTGCAGAGAATGGTCTGGGATGGACCAGCAGCGATTTCGGTATCTATACGGGAGCTTACAGTTTCTTGAATGTGTTCTGCCTTATGCTTATATGGGGCGGACTCATCCTTGACCGTTTCGGCATCCGTTTCACCGGAAAACTGGCGACCATCCTTATGGTGGCAGGTACATGGCTTGAATATTATGCCATGACAAGCATGGTTGGCACTACCGACATGATATTAGGATATAAGGCCGATGTATTCATCGCTTCTGCCGGTTATTCTGTATTCGGAGTAGGAGCAGAGGTGGCAGGTATCACCGTTACAAAGATGATTGCCAAGTGGTTCCGCGGTAAGGAAATGGCAACAGCCATGGGCGTTCAGGTAGCTTTGGCACGTGTGGGTTCTCAGGCTGCATATGCTGTAGCCATCCCCGTGGCACGTTCTTTCGAGCTTACAACACCGGTTCTTATCGGTCTTGTCTGCCTCGTAGGCGGTATGATAGCCTTCTTCTCATTCTCCGTTCTCGACAAGAAACTCGATACTCAGATGGAAGAAATAAAGGACGAATCATCAGACGACGAGAAATTCTCCTTCAAGGATGTAGCCACAATCCTTTCCAATCCTGGTTTCTGGCTCATAGCCCTGCTCTGCGTATTGTTCTATTCATGCGTATTCCCGTTCCAGAAATTCGCTTCCGAGCTTATGATAACCAAGTATGGTATTGATGAAAATGTAGCCGGATTCTTTGCCGGACTTCCTGCATTGGGGGCATTGATACTAACTCCGGTATTCGGCGGAATGATTGACAAGCGCGGTAAGGCTGCGTCCATCATGATGTTCGGTGCTGCAATGCTGATATTTGTACATTTTATTTATGCCCTGCCTTTCATTACCGGTTCATACGTGGCTATAGCAATGATGATAATCCTCGGTATAGCATTTTCGTTGGTACCTTCTGCCATGTGGCCTTCTGTAGCGAAGATATTCCCTGCTCACCAGCTCGGAACAGCATACGCCCTTATCTTCTTTATACAGAACATCGGTCTTTGGGGAGTGCCTACACTGATAGGTTTCGTACTCGACAATTACTGTATCACTGGTAAGACAGCCGCAGGTACCAATCTATACGATTATACTCTGCCTATGTGCATTTTCACTGGTTTTGCAGTCCTTTCTCTCTTTGTGGCTTTTGCGCTCAAAATTGCCGACAAGAAGTTCGGATACAAACTTGAGGAGTCAAATATCAAGTAGGGGATAGAGTTTTATGAATTTTAGAAGTTAAAAAAGTTATGGAAGTTACAGGAGTTATTTGGTATTATAACTCCCTATAACTCCAGTTAAATAGAGATTTCTAAAAATAAATTGATTTACATGGTAATCCTGCTTCCGGATCTGTCACAGACTGAGAAGCAGGATTTTTTTAATTCATTTAATTTTAATATGCAGCGTGATTTTTTTCTTATTTCAGATTTATAGTTTTTGTGTCCTGATAGCATAATGTCATGTCGCCATCAGCGGTACGGTCGTTTTGTGTTGTAGGTACGGTTTTATATCTTCTTATAGTAAGTTTGAATTTTCCTTTCTCCTCCGGCAGTTTTCCGAATACGAAACCCTTTCCGTCCGGTGTTACCTCGGCGAAATATTCGCTGTATTGCTTTTTGTCGTCCTTCACCATCACTACTTCTATAGTCTCGTCACTTGCCTTTACAGCTCCGTTCCAGTTCACAGCTTTTCCGGCTTCCAGTGTCTCCAGGTCAGCAGGCAATGATATGGCCAGAGAATTGTTCTTAGCCAGTTTGTTCTTGATGTCCTTGTCCTTGAAACGCACGAATGAAAACTCAGCTTCCTGAGTACCCTTGTCCAGCTTCAGCGAGTAGATGTACGATACCATGTGATGGCTGTCCAGTCTGTTGTAGTTCATCGGTTTTCCGTTGACGCTTATTTTCTGCTCGCCTGTCAGTTTCACAGGTTTCAGAAAATCGTTTCTTTCCCTTGAGAATGTCGCATATGCCACAGTCTCGCCGTCAGTGCTCACCGTGAGCATGTATTTCTGATACAGTACGGCATCTCCCAAATCTTTTGAGTCCTACTGTTCGCACGATGTCATGCACAGTCCTGATACCGTCAGTGCGCAAAACAACACTACAGGCTTGAAAAATCCTTTTGTAAAAATTCTCATCATAATAAAAATAGTTTAGTTAAGTATAGTTTAGTCTTAATATATTATTCCCAGCATTCTTCTACAGGTTCCAGCTCCACGTTTACTATCGTGTTGTCCCATTTGAACATCTTTCCGGTTCCCAAATCAACCAGGAATCCTGGCCAGAACAGTATGTTCCACAGTGTTGATACATTAAATTCTGTTTCAAGGATAAACGGAGTAGGAGCGTAGCCCTCTTTACGTGCTATCAGCTGTTTGTCCGAGAGTTTTTTCTTGATTTTTGTTGTTACCATATTGTCCTTTTCCACTTCCGCTATCTTTACGTTAGTCTCCACGTCGTATATTTTCGTGCCGTTAGGAGCCATGAAAGTAACGTTCTGTTTCGATGTGGTAAAAATAGTACAGCATGATGAAAGTGCTGTCGCTATAGTAATAATGAGCAATGTTTTTTTCATGATACTTTAAGTCGTGTTTAGATTTCCGTTTGCAAAGGTATGCGGTTCATGTCTTGCGGCAAAAAAAACAGATGTACATCGCCATGCTGTAATAGACAGATAATCAGACATTTGACGATTTTTGCGATGTACATGAAAGAAATAAAGGTATAAATCAGAGCAGTTTTTGTCACACTTTATTGTTGTTCTGTGTGTTTTTTTACAATCTCCAGCAGTGCTTTCAGGTTTTCCTCATTGTTTGCTGCAATGATACCGCTTGGCGAGACAAAGTCAGGCGTTTCCCCGTTAAGCCCTGCTATCACGCCACCTGCTTCGGTAAGTATTAGCGATGCAGCCGTAAAATCCCACGGACTAAGCAGATATTCAAAATACAGTTCGCACCTTCCCATAGCCAGATAGCATAACTCCGGAGCACATGCGCCGAAACGTCTGATGTCATTACATTTGGCAAACACTTCACGTATGATTCCCGAACAGACCTCGGCATATTCCTTATGATATACAGGCAGTGCCGTACACATTATAGAGTTGGCAAAAGAACGATCGGACACGTGTATTCTCTTTCCGTTGAGAAAAGCCCCCTTTCCCTTTTCCGCATAGAACATCTCTTTTGCCCGTGGCAGATATACCACACCCATTACAATGTCCTTGCCATGTTTCAACCCCACACAGATGGCACACTCCGCAATACTGCGGCTGTAGTTGGCAGTTCCGTCTATCGGGTCAATAATCCAGGTATATTCGTGGCTCGTGTCCTGCATGTCCTCTTCCTCGCACAGGAAACCGCTTCCCGGCAATATCTCTGCCAGTTTTTTGCACAGGAAATCCTGCACGGCAATGTCGGACGATGTGACTATGTTTGAATACCCCTCCTTGCTGGAAATGTCGAATCCTTCGGTAATCATAAGTTCCGAAGCTTCAAGAACAGTCTCTTTAAGTTTCTCCAATGATATCATATTCATATATTTTAATCGTTTATCATGTATCAAAGTTACGAAAAAAATCAATACATCCTTCCCTCACGCCCTGAAACCTATAGGGCGTGGAGAGGAAATTCTGGAAGTCTTAAGATTCAGAAAGTTACGTTCCGCCTCAATGATGTCCGCCTCCTGTATATCACACAGCAGGCTGATATCAATGTTCTTTACGGCAGCAGAGCCCGACATAACCCTTCGGGCCATACTCTTTATGATACCCTGGTTAATCAGGTTATGCACCCAGCGTCCGTTTCCGAAATACTCGTCACGCTGAGCCGCAGCCTTTTCAATCAGCGAAGCCAGACACCTGTGTGCCTCGTCCGTCAGTCTGTAGTTTCCGGCTTCCAGAGTGCGGCATGCCATCTCCATCAGTTCCCCGGCAGAGTAATCGTCGAAATGGAATGTCAGTGGAAAACGGTCTTTCAGTCCAGGATTTGTTTTCATCATCGCAGCCATCTTGTCCTCATAACCCGCCAGTATAATTATCATGTCCGGTTCAGGTTCCGACAGCACGGTGAGCAGCGCATTGAGCACCTCCTTGCCGAAATCCTTAGTGTCGCTCTCGTGTGAAACCAGTGTATAAGCCTCGTCGATGAACAATACACCTCCGCGAGCTTCCTCTATGGCATCCAGAGTCTTTTTCTCCGTCATTCCGATATATTCGCCCACCAGTTTAGAGCGGTTAGTTTCCACCGTATGCCCCTTGCTCAGCAGTCCCATGCTGTGATACATCTGCCCGACGAGTTTTGCCACAGTAGTCTTTCCCGTACCCGGATTACCTAAAAACAGCATGTGGTTTCTCTGCTCACCGTCCGTCTGCAGACACATTTCCGCTCTTTTCTTATTGAACATAGCCATCATCCTTGCCTCCTTTATGTCATCCTTCAGCCTTTGCAGTCCCACCATGGCTTCAAGCTCCCTTTCGGCCTTGCAGTATCCCGTGCGGTTTTCCGTTTCTTCCAATCCGCGTCTGTTTTCCTTGTCCAGCAGCTTTCCCACAGCCTTCATGAATTCGTCCTCCTCCTCGTCATACTCATATTTTACACCTACCGACCTGTCCGACGATAACCGTAGGGTAGTCCTGTCGTCGAACAAGCCCTGCATCAGGATACATTTCTCCATCATCATGTCGATGTTCCTGTCCGTTCCATGCAGCACGAATGTCGTGCCGCTGAAAGTGTCGTATCGTATCATGCTCGCCATCAGGTTCACGATATTCACTGTATGGGCGTTGTAGTCCAGATCCGGCACCTCTATGATCGCCGCTTTCGATTTCGCCACTTTCTTTTCCATGTTTTTCCATCCGTATGCCCCGGTGGTAATTTCAGAGAGCGACAGATAGTATTTTTTCGTTACGTCGTCATTGGTGATAAATCCTCCAAGAATCATAGAGGCCATAGCCTTTGTCCCGGAATTTTCATCCTCGCCCGTGACAAGCAGGTGGGGCACCTTGTCGGTCTTCTTTTCCTCCATTTCGCTGCTGAAAATCATCAGTTTCTCAGTCAGCAGTCGGATAAACGGCTCCTTGAAGCGTCCGCAGTGCAGTTTCGGCCACCAGTTCGTCATAGCCAGTTTCTCGGCGAAGAACATCTCCAGCGGATGTCCGTCCATAGACTCCAGTCCCTTTCTGGTCCAGTATTCCGACGATACAGGCAAGTCCAGTTCGCAGAACCATTTCGGAGTGCCGTTGATATATACATATGCCCGATACAGCCCCGCATCCCACAGGTCGTCGTTTGCCATATCGAAACAGGCCTTACGGAAAGTCCTCTCCGCGTCATGTTCCGTACATCCCACACCCATCAGCCTGTACGAGGCCGAATATATGCGTACAGATACCTCCTTTACGCCCTCCAGTCCCTTTGGAGCGGAAAACTCCACATCCAGATGAAGGTCAGCATATTCAGGAGCAAAATTATTTGAATTGGAATCGAAATTGCGTTTTACGCGTAAGAATAAATTTTTCATAAACAACGTGATTTAAGTTTTTGAGTTTTTTAAGTTAAGAAACGAGTTAACAAGTTGACAAGTTAACCGGGTCGTTCTTCTGATGAAAACCTTGTTCCCTTGTTTCTGAATCCTTGTTACCTTCAAAAGATAGAACCCCCTCTTCCCCGTCGAAGAGTCGGGTATGAACCCGTACGTCAAAGAGCATAGCAATCCCTGCCACATCGTTTTGTAGCCATTGGAATAATCAAAGTTCTGTGATTAATAAAAAATGATTTTTTCTAATCCATAAACCTTTTGATTTGCTTCTTTGACATAATAGTTTGTTGTTTATGATTTGAATTTATATTTGATGCCTTAGATATCGGCATATGTGTTCGCTGCAAATGTATGATGTTTGATTATAATTTCCAAGTAAATCAGGAAAAAACTATAATTCAGAAATCTCATTCTCGCTCAATCCTGTGTTTTGGGCAATAATATCTGCCGGTATGCCTGAAGCCTTGAATTTTCGTGCCATTTCAATACGTTCGAGCCTGCGCCCAACTTCAATACCTTCCACTCGTCCTTCTTCTCGACTTTTCATCTTGGCCGTTTCAATAGTATTTTGCCAGTCTCTGTATGCTTTCAGGCTTTCTTCATATTCGTCGTACTGCTGTTTTGAAAATTTAGCAATTTCAGCAGCCTCAAAAAGTTTGGTGAAAAGTTGTTCTGAATTAAGATATGTAAGATCCTTAATGACTTCTTTCCCGTCGAAAAGGCTGTTCACGAAGCTTATCAGTAGTTCCTTGTTCATCTCAGTCCCGAAAAGCATCTTGAATCCGAAGTCTGTATATGGATTGACGTATCTGTCTCCTGTAAGCCTGTCTGTCATAATTGTTATAATATATAGTAAACCATCATTTGCAAATATAGCAAAATGTCAGCGTAGTAACAAGCGAAAAACGAAATTTTTGAGTGTCGTTTCCCGATGTTCAAGTGGCATGAATTTCTCATGCCCAAAACGCCTCGTCATTCGAAGTAAAACGTTTCGTCGTTTTATGTCAAATGACGAAGTGTTTTTTTTCGTGTCTTTTCCGGCTGCTCTTACGATGTCTAATTTTGTCCGATATGTGTTTGTCTTTTAACTAAAATATTAACATTCTCTATTGCTTCTTGGTGTCTTTGTGACAATGCTCAGTGCTCAAATGCTCACTATGAGCATTTTTTTTGCGTGTTTTTCTGGTATGTGTTGAATATCAGTTATATATACCGCTTTGTTGTGACTTGAAAATGAGCACTTATATTTATTTGAGCATTCTTGAATATGATTTTCTTTATTTTATACAGTAAAAGTCAAGTGTATAATTTGTTAACTATATGTATATTGAAAGGCAGCTGATAAAAAAGATAAATATAAAAATACCCAAAGAAAGTTTTGCCCGTATGAAATGTTTTGGTATTTTCGACTATTATTGCAATTATACAGTTTTTTATTTAATTTTCATAGCTTCATTAAGATTGATATATAAAAACATTACCATTATGAATAACACTTTGCAAAGATTCATCGATGCCCAGGCAGACAGTTATGATACCGCTCTGGCGGAAATCAGAAACGGGCGTAAGGTTACCCACTGGATATGGTACATCTTTCCCCAGATAAAAGGTCTCGGCTTCAGCTATAACGCCCAATACTATGGCATTTCCTCGCTCCAGGAAGCCAAAGACTATCTTCAGAACGAACTTCTCCGTAAACGGCTGTTTGAGATAACCGAAGCCCTTCTTCAGCACAATGGAGAGGATATCGAACGGATAATGGGTGGCATTGACGCACTTAAACTCAGATCAAGCATGACACTGTTTGATATCGTGCTTCCCGGCAGTATATTCGGCGAAGTCCTCGATGAATTTTACGGAGGGGAGAGGTGCGCAAAAACATTGGAGCTGAAAGTGCTCACCTCTTCCTAGAATAGCTGATTTTTGCTAACTTCTGCACTGTAGTATTATGCTGATATACAGTCTGTTATCCTTGTTATGAGGGCGAAATAATGCTCATAGTGAGCATTTGAGCACTTTGAGCATTATTGGAGGTAATATTTATTTACATCTTAATAGGAAGTTATCCACTACAAGCATCTTAGGAAAGTACAAAAAGGCAGTAATGTCACTGTGATTGAGAAAGGTGTAGATGTATGGTTTGCCCTCGAAGCTTACGAACTTGCAACAATAAGAAAGTTTGATTTCGTAGTTCTTATAACCGGTGGTGCCGACCACGAGATGCTTGTAAAGAAACTCAAGGCCCTGAAAATACATACCGTACTTCTTACCTGGGATGTTTCGGATGACGAGAACACCTCTACCGTAAGGTTGCTGAAAGACGAGGCATGTACTCATATAGAAATAGACAAAATAATATCAGATGATAGGGAGCTGCTGAAATCCTTGTGTCGTACTGTGTAGTACGTTATTTGAGGATGACATTTTGAGAGATTTTTTCATTAGCTTTATAATAAGTTGCTTGTTATCTGAAAAAATGTTAGTTTTGTGACTAAAAAATATCGCATGAAAGAAAATTCACAATATATATCACATGTAAAAGTAACCCGATTGTGGGGAAGGTTAGATTTTGACTGGAAAAATATAAATGAGGATGTTAATATAATTGTAGGCATCAACGGTTCCGGCAAGACAACTTTGCTGAATCTTATATCAGATTATTATCAGCCATCAAAGTCAAAGAAACTTCCTGCAGAAGCTGTAAAATGTACAGATATAAGTATTCCCGTTACATATATACGCTCGTTTGATATTCCTGCCAATTCGAAGAAAAGGACAGAAAGTATGTTGCTTCAGGAATTGAAGCATGTTATTAATCAAAATGGCGAAGGAACGTCGTTTTTCGATTATAGAATGAAAATGTTGAATTTTCCTGATAAGGCTGTAGAAATACAGCAGCGTATCGACAAATTCTTTGCTTTGGTAAATTCAATGTTTAGTGAAACCGGAAAGAAAATCATTATTAATCCGAAGAACAATACCTTGGCATTCTCTATCGAAGGAAGCGATGATATATTGCAGATAGATCAGCTTTCTTCTGGAGAGAAACAGCTGTTACTGATACTCACAACAGTTTTTTTACAAGAAGAAAAACCGAATGTCCTGTTAATGGACGAACCTGAGATATCTCTTCATATCAGTTGGCAGGACAGTCTTATAAGTCTGATACGTTCTCTTAATGAGAATTGTCAGCTCATACTTACTACACATTCTCCGAATATATTTGCCAATGGCTGGGAAGACAAGATTGTTTTTATTCAGGATTTGTTGGTGAAGTAGCTGAACAGAATAGATTAAAATATGGTAAGGCTATTTGGTGATAATGTCTTTGTGGATGGTTTATTTGTAACACCGTTAAATAGTTGTCTTAAAATGAGTTCTATGATTAAACTTTAATAGTTTATGAAGTATAATAAGTTTAAATGTTAAAAATATAATATAAAATGAGGTATTGTTTTTCTGGTCATGAATCATTCCCTTGTAAATCAATGTGGTTAAAGAAAGGATATGATTATTTGGTTGGTCATAATAAATTTACAGATCCTGATGCAGTCGTTAAACTTGGTGTTGGTAAGAATATGGTTCAATCAATCCGATTTTGGCTTAGGGCATTTGGGCTTTTGAGTGATGATGAAGTAACAAAAATAGCCAGTTATCTTTTTGATGATAATGGTGGTAAAGATCCATATGCAGAGGATAATTTTACATTATGGATTCTTCACTATTTATTAGTAATAACTGAATTTTCAAGCATTTATCGTCTGGTATTCGTTGATTTGCAACGTGAAAAGAAGGAGTTTGATAAGGATCAAATTCTTGCTTTTATTAAGAGAAAGTGTAATGTTCCTGATCAGAAAAACACATTTAATGAAAATACTGTCAAAAAAGATATCAGAGTTCTTCTACAAACTTATCTTTCACCGACAAATCCAAAAACTAATGAGGAATATACAAGTCTATTGTTAGAATTAGGCCTTCTTCGTGAGAATGAAGGAAAATATTCGTTTAACGAAATCTCTATGGAACAAGTTAATCCTTTGGTCGTTTTATTTGCATTGGTTCATATTGCTGGGGAGGATAAAACCGTTTCTTTTGATAAGTTACAGGTATTATCATTGACATTCTGTATTCCTATATCTTTTTTCTTGATGATTGTTCGCTCATTGAGTGAACAGTACCCGGAAGAAATTAGCTATACGGATAATAGCGGTATTAGAAATGTACAATTTTTAAAAAAAATAAACACAATAGAAGTTCTAAATAGATATTACAATAACGATGAATTTTAATTTATCCACAAACATAAGCCAAGGTGTTAGTGATAACTTCAATTACATTGTAACGCCGAATGCTCAAAAGGTATATGGGAATATAGTAGATAGTTTCCAGTCAGGAATTCATTCTTTTTTAATGATTGGAACATACGGGACTGGAAAGTCTAGTTTCTTAATGGCATTAGAGCAAGATCTACTCAATAATAAATCAAATTTGGTGTCAGAAAGACAAGTGTTTGCCGGTGCTGATGGTTTTGAATTTATGAATATCGTAGGGGATTATACTCCACTATCAACATTGCTGGCTAATGAGTTGTCAATAATTTCTTCAGGGGATAGCAAGAATATTTTTAATGTATTGACAAAGCTTTTGATAAACCTCAAGTCTCAAAACAAATTTTTATTCATTTTTATTGATGAATTTGGAAAGATACTTGAGCATGCAGCTAACAATAACCCTGAAAAAGAGTTGTATTTTTTACAAACATTTGCTGAATTTGTGAATGTTTCATCAAGAAATGTAATACTTATTGCCACTCTTCACCAGAATTTTGGAGCCTATGCTTATAAGCTTACAGAGACCCAGAGAAATGAGTGGCTAAAGGTAAAAGGTCGTTTTAAAGAATTAGTTTTTGCTGAGCCCGTAGAACAACTTTTATATTTGGCTGCAGAAAGTTTAACCAAATCAAAATTAATGACGGATGATGCTAAAGAGAATTTCCTTGAGGTATTCTCATTAGCAAAGAAAAACAAAATTATATCTGAATCTTTAACTGTAAGAACTTCGAAGATGCTTTATCCATTGGATGCTGTATCAGCTTCGTGCTTGACATTAGCAATTCAAAGGTATGGTCAAAATGAGAGAACATTGTTTTCTTTCTTACATGATACTACATCTGATTCTATAAATAGTTTTATTCCTAATGAAACTACTACTTATAATTTGGCTGTCGTGTATGATTATATCATATATAATTTTTACACAGTTTTAGCAGAATCAAATATTGACTCTACAAATTGGCGTGCAATTCGTGTTGCTATAGAGCGAGTCGAAAGTGGAGTTATAAGCAAAAACAATATTGAAGATGCACTCAAAATTGTTAAGACTATTGGCCTGCTAAATTTGTTTTATAGTGGTGTAATAGTGGACGTTGCTTTTTTGGAAACTTACGCATCGAAGGCTTTGGGGATAAAAAGTCCTAAAACTATTATTGAAAAATTGACATCAAATAAAATTATTCGCTTCGCTGCATATAAATCTCAGTTTATTTTATTTGAGGGTACAGATATAAACATTGAGGATGAATTATATAAAGCAGCCACTATTGTACCTGTACCTAAGTTAGTTGCAACAGAAATTGCACCATATGTGAAGAAGTCTGTTGTGGTAGCGTCTGCTTCATATTATAAAACTGGTACTCCTCGATATTTTCAGTTTGTTGTATCTAATGAACCGTACGATGTAGAACCAACAGGTGACGAGGATGGTTTTATAAATTTGATATTTCCGTTGGAGGATGTAAAAGAACGCATGATAGAGTTATCTGGAACTTCAGGTAAAGCTATAGTTTATGCTTACTTTGATGATACAGAAAAAATTGTTAAACATTTATATGAAATAAAGAAATTGCAATATCTCCTTGATAATGTGGTTTTGGAAGATCGTATTGCAAAAGTAGAAATACTTAAGCAAAAGGCTTTTGAAACGCAATTACTAAATGAAGTTATCAATAATTGCGTTGAAATGGTAGATGGACAAGTTAAATGGTTTTTCAATGGAAAACAGCAGGTTATAAAGAGTCGAAAAGATTTTAATAAATTGCTATCGACAGTATGTGATTATGTATATAATGAGACACCTATTATTAGAAATGAGTTATTTAATAAGCAAAAAATTAGTTCTGCTATTTCTTCTGCAAGAGTGAATTTGTTAGATGCTATGATTGGGCATTGGCAAGAAGAAAATTTTGGATTTTCTTCTACTCAATATCCTCCTGAACGTACTATATATAATACATTGCTAAAGAGTTCAGGGATTCATCGACAAAATGAGGATGGCTTATGGATTTTAGGTGAACCAATTACTCCGGAACTTCAATCTTTATGGACAGTTTGTTCTGATTTTCTGGCAAAAAGTACAGAAAAAGCCATGAAACTGTCTGATTTGGTGAAAATGTTAAAAAAGCGTCCCTATAAATTGAAACAAGGTGTTATCGATTTTTGGTTACCTATATTCTTGTTTATTAAGCAACAGGAATATGCGCTGTATAATGGTGAAACATTTGTTTTGAATATTAATAAGGAACTTTTTGAGTTGCTGCAAAAACATTTAAATGATTTTACAATAAAAGCTTTTGATGTAAGTGGAATAAAACTGGAATTATTTAATAAATATAGAGAGTTTTTGAATAAAGAACGTGGAGAAACTATTACCTCAAAATCCCTTATGGATACTATTCGTCCGTTCTTTAATTTTTATAGAGGCTTGAATAAATATGCCCAAACAACTCGCAAATTTGATTACGATGCTACTGCTAAATTCAGAGATATACTAGCAACAGCAAAAGATCCTTGTAAAGCATTCTTAGAAGATATTCCAGCTGCTTTAGGTTACAACGATCTTCATAATGAAGATTTTATTGCTCAGTATTTGCAACTTATAAAAACTGCCGTTCACGAACTGGTAGTTTGCTATGACCTGTTTATTGATCGTATTGAAGAAACAGTGGTAGGATATTTAGGATTGCCTCATAATTATTTAGATTATAAAGAGATATTGGTTAAGCGTTATTCAAACATAAATAAAGGTTTACTGACTGCTAAATCTAAATCTTTTTTGGATAGGATCTTGGCTCCATCTGATAATAAACGTGAATTTTATGAAAAGATTGGCCTAGTGGTATTTGATCGAAAGATTGAAACGATAGAAGATAAGGAAGAAGCTTTGTTCTTGTCGAATCTTACACATTTATTTGGGGAATTAGAGCGATACACTGCTTTTAATGAAATTAATTATGAAACAGACGAGATCGCATTTAACTTTGAATTGGCAACTAGTAAAGGTGATTTTAAGCCAAATAGAACTTATCGACTTCCTAAAGTTAAAATTGCTGAAGCTAAAAAAATAGAAAATAGGATACATACACTTTTGTCTGGCAACGAAGAATTAGATGTTTGTATATTGCTGAAAATGTTAAACGAAAGATTACAATAAATATGGTACGACAGATATTGGGTATTTCTGGAGGTAAGGATAGTGCAGCATTAGCCATATACCTCAAAAATAAATATCCACAAATGAAATTGGAGTATTATAACACCGACACAGGTTGTGAACTTGCAGAGACAGAGCTTTTGATAAATCGTCTTGATACATATCTTGGAGGTATAACAATGTTGAGAGCTGCGGCAGGGAGTCCGGAGCCAACACCATTTGAACATTTTTTGAAGGCATCAGGTAATTATTTACCATCCCCACAAGCTCGTTGGTGTACTCAGAAAATGAAGTTAGCTGAAATGGAGAAATTTGTTGGAGATTCACCTACAATTTCCTATGTTGGTATTCGTGGGGATGAGGATCGTGAAGGGTATGTTTCCACTAAGCCAAATATTCAGGCTATTTTCCCTTTTCGTAAAAATATATGGAGTGTTGATGTTATAAATAAAGTATTGAGTAATAATAATATTGCTCAACTTTTAGAAATATATTCTTCATTGTGTGGCGGTGATATTTTGACAGAAGTAAAGGAGATTATAGAGAAACCACTCACCAAAGATTTCTATTACAGTAAAAAGGTAAATGCTTTATTAAATTTTGATACAAAACTATTTAATAAAGCAGTATTCAAATTTCTAAAGACAACGGATTATCCAGTAGGTATGCTTGATGAGTTCCCATTGGTTGATAATGATGATGTTCTTGTTAGGGATGATATATTCCGAATACTTGAGGAGAGTGGTGTAGGTGTACCAGACTACTATAAACCAATAAAATTTGAGGTCGATGGTAAAGTTGGAACTTATAATCGTAGTCGTTCGGGTTGTTATTTCTGTTTTTTTCAACAAAAAATAGAATGGATATGGCTTTATGAGCAGCATCCAGACTTATATCAGAAAGCGATGGATTTTGAAAAAGGTGGTTATACTTGGAATCAAAATGAAAGTTTGGCAGATTTGATCAAGCCTGAACGTATTCGTCAAATTAAGTTGGATGCAATTAAAAAACAGGAAGCAAAGCGTCAAGCTGGATCATGTCGTTTAGTTGATAATATTGGTGATATTGACGAAGATAATTTTTGTGCAAATTGTTTTATATAAAAGATATGCGTAGAAATGCTTTTGATATAGAATATGAGGATCGTAACTTTGAAATATCTTTCAATTTGAATCCTCGAAGATGGATTGAAAATTGTCCAGATAGTGATAATCCAATCCTTTGTGAAAATAATTGGCAGCCAGAAATAAAATACTTAAATTCTACTAATGATGGAATTTCAGATGAAATTAAGAATATTCCATCTGATACAGGTGGTATATATTTATTTTTTATTAAAGGAATTACATTGCCTTTTTTTGAAAAGCATATTGTTTATATCGGGAGATGTCATTTTAGTAATTCACAGAATATTAATAAACGTGCTAAAGAATATTTTACTGATGAAAGGCCAAAAATTAAAAATATGTTTAAACGTTGGGGGCAATATGTATATTACAGATATTATCCCGATACGAACAATGAAATGATTGATAAAAATGAAGTAATGTTAATTCGGGCTATTAAGCCAGATTTTAATGAAGAAATACCTGATAAATTAGAACCTCAACCTATTATAAATGCATTTTAATATGATTAATATACCAGCAATAAAAGGACGAATTGGTAATACCATTTATTACATAGCGAATTTGACTTTTTCTCAGATAGCAACAATGGTAAGTAGAGTTGATGATGAATTACATACTGCTAATTCTATAAAGGAACAGATACAACGTTCGTTGTCTGATAATTATATGAAAATTAAAGATTATATAATAAAACGAGAAGATCATTTTTTTGATAGTCTTGTTTTAGCAGTTTATGATGGAGACCCAAAATGGAGAGAAATCAGATACGAGATAGAGGGTATTACTTATCCCAATGTAGGTTTATTAGAACTAAATGGTAAGGAAAAAATTTTTCCAGTTGATGGACAACATCGTGTAGAAGGTATAAAGAAAGCCCTAGAATGTAAACCTGAAATATATGATGAAACTATTAGCGTTGTTTTAATTGGTCATAAAAACACGCCAGAAGGAAGAGAACATTCCAGACGTATTTTTTCTACTTTAAATAGGTATGTGAAACCTGTAAGATTGGGTGATATAATTGCATTAGATGAGGATGATACCGTTGCAATTGTTACTAGGAATATGCTAGAGAATTATCCTTTGTTTACAGGTAATAGGATTAAGGCTACCAATAATAAAGCAATACCTACTAATGATAGAATGGCTTTTACTTCTCTAATGACATTGTATGCATGTCATATAACTTTATTTAATACATTTATTTCAATTAGAGATGGTAGAAAATATACACAAACTCAACTGAGCGAATATCTAAAATTCAGACCAAATGATGATGTCCTTGATTCATTTGAGTGTTTTCTTATTGAGTTTTGGAATTTGATGCGGAATGTATTTCCTGAATTTAATGAGTTTATCAATAGTACATCTCCTTCTACTGCTGCTGCAGAAATGCGTTCGCCTGAATCAGGAGGAAATATCTTTTTTAGGCCTATAGGATTGCTGCCTTTTGTAGAAGCTGTGTCCAAGATAAGATTAGAAAAGGGTACGGAGTTTGTTGAAATATTAAGTCGTTTTGAACATATGGAACGTATAGTATCTCATAGTCCTTGGAATAAAATTTTGTGGAATCCAATGACACAAAAAATGGTTATGAGAAACCAAGCATTAGTGAGATATCTTCTTCTATATCTATATGATAATACAATCCTTTCTGAATCTGATATGAAAAAAATGAGAGTTAAATATGCAGCAATTTTTGATTTAGATACAGAAGAAGAAGCTATGAATCAAATTAATAAATTAAGTTTAAATGCTGAAAACTGATGTAATATGGCCCATAAGTAGACGCTTTATGTCTCGAACAGAGTGGGAACCGCTAGGTTTCTTCTCCGAAGCATTATGTAATTCTACTACATTCGACATAAAACTTGGATTTTTTTCTTCTTCAGCTATAAATGTGTTAGCTGATGGTTTTGCAGCATTTCTTTATGGTGGTGGTAGAATGAGGATGATTATTAATGATGTCCTATCTGAGGAAGATCGTAATGCTATTGTGGTTGGAGAATCAGATATCATCACGCCGTATTTTGATCTTAACGCAATAGACCGCATATCTTATACTCTTTCAAAACGAGATAAGCACTTTTTTGAATGTTTGTCTTGGCTCATTCGTAACGAACGTATTGAGATAAAGATAATTACACCAAAGAATGGGAATGGTGTAGCGCACTCTAAGTGTGGCGTATTTTCTGATGGTATTAATAAAGTAGCGTTTGATGGTTCATGTAATTTTTCAAGGATGGCTCTTATAGATAATATTGAGAGTATTAATGCCTTTTGTGATTGGGATGGAGAAAGAGACAAGGAACGGATAAATGATATTGTAAATGATTTTAATCGAACTTTCTCAGGTGCTGATAATACTGTCAATTATCTAAAAGCTGACCAAATTATTACTCATATCACGAATACATATAAGTATAAGGATATTAAAGAACTTTTGGAAGATGAACAAAGTATCCTTCATCATAGAATTGAAAATAGTTCTTCTGATTCCATCAGTAGAATCTTAAAACGTGCTAAAACCAGAATTTCATTAATTATAGATTCCTTAAATAAAGAAAAGAATAGCTATATAGATGAACAGGTAATATCACTTACTCCAAAATTCCCATATCCTGAACCTAGACCATATCAAAAAGAGGCTTTTAATAATTGGAAAATTTCGCAAAAGGGGTTGTTTGTAATGGCTACAGGTACAGGAAAGACATTGACTTCTTTAAACTGTTTGCTTCAGATATACAACAAATTCAAATTCTATCAAGCATTGATACTTGTACCTACGATTACGCTTGTAGAACAATGGGAAGATGAATGTAAACGCTTTAATTTTAGTAACATAATTAAGGTTAGTTCAAAAAATCAAGGATGGAAGTCAGAAATAGATGATATAAAACTAAAAGAAAGTTTAGCACAAAGTGATGAATTACCATCTTCATTTATCATTATTGCAACCTATGCGTCCTTTTCAAGAGAGTCTACGTTTAAATATCTTATGTCTTTAAGTAGGAAAACACTACGACAAATGTTGCTAATCGCAGATGAAGCTCACAATATAGGGGCTCCTAATATTATGTCTAAGTTGGATAGAGTGAAGATTCTACGTCGTATAGGTTTGTCTGCTACACCTGAGCGTCAATTTGATGATAATGGTAATAAAGCTGTTATGCAATTTTTTGGATGTGATGGTAAATATACATTTGAGTATTCAATGAAAGACGCTATAGATAATGGATTTCTTTGTCGGTATAAATATTTTCCGCATATAGTACGATTAAATGAAGAGGAAATGAGTGAATATAAAAAAATTTCTTCGCAGCTTGTCAAATTTTATAATTTAGAAGAGGGCTCCTTCTCAGGTGCAGATGATATTCTTATGCGTTTATTACTTAAACGTAAGAGAATTATTCATAAAGCAAAGAACAAAGAAGCTGTATTCTGTAACATCGTAAGACAACGATACGAGGAATATGGAAATCTTAAATATACGCTTGTTTATGTTCCTGAAGGTACACAACCTGATAATGTTACTCAATATGCTATTACTGACAATCCAACAGATGATATAGATGAGGATAAATTGATTGATAGATATACACAGATTATACAAGAAATTAGTCCAATAACTACAGTAAAGAAATTTATTTCAGGCATTAAGAATAGAGATGAAGTGCTGAGAAAATTTTCTAACGGTGATATTGAGGTGCTTACATCAATGAAATGTTTGGATGAAGGTGTCGATGTGCCAAGAAGTGAACTTGCAATATTCTGTGCTAGTACAGGTAATCCAAGGCAATTTATTCAGCGGCGTGGGCGTATATTGAGAAAACATCCGGACAAGCATATTGCAATTATTCATGATTTAGTGGTTGTACCTGAACTAAATTCAATCGAGGAAAACTATAACATGGAACGTAATTTGCTTAAAGGAGAATTGCAAAGGGTAAGGGATTTTGCGGGGCTATCCGAAAATTCATCATATGCATATACAGAATTAGAAGAAATAACAAATTATTATAACCTGTCAATATTTTAAAAAAATGGCATCAGTAATGAATAATGAAAAGATACTCCATGCTGTTTTATTAGATGAAAAGCTTATGGAGTTTGGTGGTTACACAGCGGAAGATATTGGAAATATATACCAAGCAATAGATTCTGAAAATTATGTTATCAGTACAGTAGCACAAATAATTAGTCGTACAAGTGAGGGGGCTACTGAAAAAGAACTTTGGAAAGAGATTAACGATTATCTAAAACGTAATGTATGAGAATCAAATCAATAGATATCAAAAACTTTAGAAGTTATTATGGTGAGAATAACCATTTTGAATTTTCAGATGGGCTCACACTAATTCTAGGAGATAATGGGGATGGAAAAACCACATTTTTTGAGGCTTTAGAGTGGCTGTTTGATACAACATTGGAACGTGCTAACATTTCTAATGTATCAGAAATGAGAAAATCTAAACTGGAAATTGGTGAACGGGACGAGGTTTATGTGGCGATGACTTTTGACCACGATGGTGAGAAGATGGTTGAAAAATCCTTTTCTATTACTAGGACAGGATATGACACTTATAGTATAAGTAATGCTTCTTATCGTGGATATGAATCCAATGGGATTGAACGTGAGTCTGTGGATGGTAAACAGTTGATAACACGATGCTATGATTCTTTTATCCGTAGATTTAGTATGTTCAAAGGTGAATCAGATTTGAGTGTATTCGACAATGCTGCTTCATTGAAGATGTTGGTTGATAAATTTTCTGATATTCATAAGTTTGATGGACTTGTCTCAAATACAGAATCGTTTGAACAAAAAGCTAATAAGGCTTTGTTACAGGAAATGAAGTCTGATGACAAGATTTCAAAAGAAACAAAAGCTATTGAATTGCAAATGACACGTTTAAGTAGCGAGATCCAACAAAACAAAGAGGATATTAAGGATAAAAAAGATGCAATAGCTACTTTTTCGTCTAATCTTAATAAACTAGAACAAAACCAAGAAACTTCTGAGAAGTATCGTGACATCCAAGAACGACTTAAAGCTAAGTCTTCAAAGAAGACTCAACTTATGGCGGTAATAAAGAAGAAGGATTATAATCATTGTCTTCTTGATCAATACTGGATATTAGCACCATTTGGGGATGTTCTGACAGAATTTAAACAGAAATGTGCCTCACTTAGTAAAGAAAAACGTATTCAGGAGAAAAACTTTGACAAACAGCAAGCAGCAGCAAAAGCTAAGTTAGAAACTATTAAAGAGATTCAGGGGGCACTATCTAATGGTGCAACAGAATTACCTTGGTATCTTCCTGACCAAGAAACAATGGAGGATATGATTAATGATCATATATGTAAAGTATGTGGTCGTGAAGCTCCTGAAGGGTCTGAGGCTTATCAATTTATGGTTCATCGTCTTGAAGAATATCGTGCGCATGTTGAGGCTAAATGTAAACGTGAAGCAGAGATGAAATCGATAGAGGAGGAAACCTTATTTAAAAACGATTATATCACAGAATTACATTCACTTAGTATTTCACTTGGTGGTTCTGAAGAATCGAAGATATTGGGTCTTTCAAGAGACATCAACGATTGGCTTAGTCTTGTTGCTATACGTAAAAATGAGTTGAAAAACATTGAAGAAGAAATTCAGGATTTACAAGATGAAAAAGCTCGTATTTTAATTCAGGCTGGTAATGTGTCTGAGAGCCTTCTTGAAAGTCAGTTTAATGATATTAGGGGATGGTATGAGCAGAAAGAACGAGCATCTATTAGACTGAATGAGTTAGAATATGAGTTAAAGAACAATATATCAAAAATGGATGAGCTAAAGGATCAGATGAACAATCTAAATTCGGCAAATTCCCAGGTTAAAATTCTGAAAAAAGTTCATAAAGTTTTAGAGGAAATCAATGATGCTTTTTCTCGTGCTCAGAAAGATAATTTGCGCAGATTCCTTACAGAGTTGGAAAAAAGAGCTAATGAATATTTGGGCAGACTTAGTGCAAATGATTTTCATGGTAATGTGCGTTTGGTGCAAACTGCTAATGATTCAACTGAAATTCATCTTTATAGTTCTAATGGTACGGAAATAGTCAATCCTTCAGGCTCTCAAAAAACAGTGATGTATATTTCTGTTCTTTTTGCTATTTCGGATTTTACTCAAGAAAAGAGAGATGAAGATTATCCTTTATTTTTTGATGCTGCAACATCGTCATTCGGTGATTCAAAGGAAAGTGAATTCTATAATGTAATAGATAAGATAGACAAACAGTGCATAATTGTAACCAAGGACTACATAACACGTGGTAAAGTAAGGGAAGAGGATGTAAATAAATTAACATGTTCTGTCTATCGTATAAATAAGGCTGATGGCTTTGATAAAACAAATATGGCAACTATACGTACAATAATCAATAAAATCAAATAGGAATGGAATCATTATATGAAGCATGGGCAAAACGTAATCCTTCATGGGAGAAACGTTATCAATCTACTGTTGTGGATGTATTCTGCGATTATGGAAAAGGTGTAAGTAGCTTCTTGGAAGCTCGTGGGAAGATTTTTGGAGCTGGTTATGAGATTTTTATTATAGCATTCTTTATTGGATTATATCATAATAGAACAAAACCATTGGTTGAAGATAGAGATAAGAAAAAAGTATTTGGTCAGGCTATACAATATTGGGGAAACATAGAGAATCGCATTGGCAGAACTTCATATGGGAATTTACGTCGTTATATTTTTGCTGCATTAATAGCAAAAACGGATATTGATTTCATTGCTTTAGATAAAGGTGAAGTTACTTTAAAAGCAGCTGTTGATAAAATGATGGAAAAAATGGAAGAGTATGCTAACTATGGATTTGATTATATTGAAGATAAGTTAATTAATGATCCAAACTATTATTTTAGGGATATAGCATTTTTGACAGAGATAACAGATATGCTTAAAAAATCGTCAAAAGCAGAAGATGAAAGTTTTGATGATGAGAAGCCTGATTCTCTTGACTAAAAAGGAAACGTAAATATTTTTAAGAACTTATTTTTAGTAATCGTAAATTTGTTGGAAATTTTTGTATCAAACTTTATTACTTGTTTTATGTTTATGTTACAAGAATAGGTGACACATTTGAGTAAATTTATATCTTTATTAGATACAATTTTAACTATATTTCTCATAAAGCGAACTACGATACAAAAAGTGTAGTAAGCTTCCAAAATTGGCGTATTGACTAGCATGGCTCTTTCCCATACCTTCGTGCTAAACTTAAAACTTGAAAGATTATGTTTAGCGAAAAAGACTTTGAAAGACTGTGGTTCCTCTACAAGACCGAAGGTGAACCCAAAGGAGTTTCCATCAACTCATTCTGCATTAGCAACAATATTCCATACACGGCATTCTATGACTGGTTCAAGAAGACACAAAAGAAGGTTGTACCTGTAGAAGTGGAAGGAATTCCGGAAGAGTTGATTCGGACAGG
>JAHLFB010000187.1 GCA_018884025.1 Candidatus Phocaeicola faecipullorum | reverse complement strand
TATTAATATTATTCCCGACAAATATACAAATAACTTTTTAATCATATAAATGTCGGGAACAATAAAAATACTCAAATATAATTAATCAACAAATTTGATTTTTTCAGCATTACGAGGTTTTGCGGCAGGCGACTCGTCAGGATATCCGAAAGCTATGGCATAAAGCAGATTATAGTTTTCAGGGAGTTCCAGACGCTTGAGCAGAGTCTCGGCCTCAGGAGACTTCATAGTCCTTACTATACCTCCCAGACAGCACGAACCTATTCCCATTGACTGTGCGGAAAGAATCATATTTTCTCCAAGAAGTCCGCAATCAACCTGCGACAAATCATATGTCGTGTCATTTGCAATAAATACCAGAACCGGTGCCCCATATGCAGCCGGACGAACCTTTGATGCATCCATACCTTTTGCCACTGCAAGTTTTGTGTTTAACGAGTCTATTTCTGCCAAGAGTTCCGGGGTATCGACTACTCGTATTTCCCATGACTGTCTTCCCATACCGTTAGGAGCATTTATTCCACATTCCAAAATCTGCTGCAATTTATCTTTTTCTACAGGCTGCTGTTTGTATTTACGGATACTACGGCGAGCCATAATGGTTTCTACTACCTGATTCTCAGAACCTGAAACCGCCTTTTCCGCTTCCGCATTCTTTGGTGACGATGTACATGAACATAAAGCCGCTATTCCGGCCAATAGCAATAACTTAGAATTTGTTTTCATATTTAAAAATTTAACAGTGATCAAAATTTATTTGCGCCTCATGGCACGCAGTTTAGCTTTCATACCGTCATCCACACGGAATGACTCAATGGCTTTCTGTATGGATTTGTTATATGTAAAATTGTCGAGCGAAGAACGCGACAAATAATCCGTTGTCTTTTCCGGATATTTAACCATACAGTATGATAAAGCCCAAGCCACAGCCATCTTTACATAATATCTCTCATGCCTGATACCGTCAAGCAAATTGAGAAGTTCGTCTATATGTGCGTCGTCTATAAAATACTCCATTGCCATTACCACACCGAAACGCACCTCATACTCACCCTCAGCATGTATAAATGTTTTCAGATATTGCCATATTCTGCCAGCATGAGATGAAACATACTTCTTTCCTCCGGCAAACTTGAATGTATCGCATACAGACCAGCTGTTAATTATTTTTACGAAACGAGTGACACGTGCCAAATATTTTTCAATGTCATTATCGGGTTTTATATATCCCAATACCATACCTTGGAGCATCCTCTCCTCCATATAGAATGTTGACGCCGTCGAAAGATATGTTTCCCAGTCCGATTTGGCAATTCCCGCCGCAAGTTTTCTAAGGTCAGGAATGCGCAGTCCCAGAACATTTTCTACTCCCGGATTGAGTGTCTGAGCAAACTGCTTGTTTGAGTTCTCCGAAAGCTTCAGCAGGTGTTCCCTTATAGTAAGGCCGTTGTAAAGAAATTCGTTCATAATATAAAAAATAAAGCCATAAGAATACGGAGAAAAATGCTTCGTCGTTTGAAGAAAAATGCTTCGTCATTTTAGTCTAAACGCTTCGTCGTTTTTTTAAGCGTATTCCGTATAAAAAAATTTCCTTACAAAGAAAGAAAATAATTTCTATTATTACAACCAATGTGATACTCAAATTCAGAACAAAATTTTAACCTTCAGAATGACAACAAAAAGATTATAATGATAACTTTGCAAAAAACAATTATCATGGAAAATCATAATCACCATCACCACCATCACCACCATCATCATCATGAGATATCAGCTTCAATGAACAAGATATTCATATTCTGCATAGCACTTAACCTGCTTTTCGTAGCGATAGAGGCTATTGTGGGATTATACTTCAACTCTGTAGGGCTGCTTTCTGATGCCGGCCATAACCTGAGCGATGTGTTCAGCCTGTTATTGGTACTGGTAGCATTCAGGATGGGAAAGGCAGCCTCTACCCCACAGTTTACCTATGGTTATAAGAAAGCTACAATACTTATTTCGCTGATAAACGCATTAATCCTGCTGGTTGCCGTCGGAGCAATCATAATAGAGAGCATATACAAATTGAAAAATCCACAACCTATTTCCGGAACAGCCATAAGCTGGACAGCCGGAGTCGGAATACTGATAAACGGACTCACCACATGGCTGCTGATGGGAGGAAGCAAGCAGGACATAAATGTGAAAGGTGCTTACCTGCATATGCTTATGGACACCCTTGTGTCTGTAGGAGTAGTAATTTCAGGAATAATAATAAGCTATACCGACTGGATGTGGATAGACCCTGTAATAGGAATCATACTGGCACTGATAATAATGGTTTCAACTTACAACCTTCTTAAGGAGAGCCTGTTGATGACGCTAGATGCGGTACCTTCGTCAGTAAACAGAGATATGATTTCAGAACAGCTGGACAAGGCAGACAGTCTGATAAGTTGGCATCATCTGCACATATGGGCTATTAGCACAACAGAGAGTGCCGCAACAATACACATTGTGGTAAACTCATGGGAGGATGCCGAAAAGGCAAAAGCTGAGATAAGAGAAATATTCAATCATGCCGGCGTACACCATTGCACAATAGAGACTGAAATCTACGGTACAGAATGTCAGTCGTATTCATGTAAATAAGGTGTTGCGAGAAATCAACAGCGTACGCCGCATTTAAGGTCATTGGTTTACAATTCCACGCACTTCATCAACTGTGAGTTTGCCTTCAAGAATTATAACAGTGAATTCCTTGTTTTCGTCCACCAATAATATATACTCATTGGTTTCCTTGCCTTCTTTCATGTAGATAAACATACGTTCACCTTCATCCTTTACACGCATCAGTTCCTCGTAACCATTTTTAGGGTTAATGAAAGCTGTCTCTTTACGGAGCAGTGAAGAAGCATCCGGATTTTCTGACGACAGGATTTGCAGGCCGGTAAGTTTTTTCGCCACCTTGTCAATGTTTATGTCTCCTGTATTTGAATTTGAGTCTTTCATCATGCTGAACATCTTAGGCGACACATAAACAGATGTTACACCTTCCATTTCGGCTATCTTATCAAAACGGTTCTGTGCATTTAGTGAGAATGTAGCCAAGACTACACCTATCAAAATAATAAATAATCTTGTTTTCATTTTCTAAAGTTTTTAATATTGTCTATTTTTTCTTTTATATTTCGGGTGGCTTCCCTTGCTTTTTCCACTTGCATGTCACCTTTATTAAAGGCCTCGGCAAAAAGCTGAAGAGCATTTTCAGTTGCTTCATAAGCCTCCTGAGGAGAATCAAACGTATCTTTCATTCGACCGTTATCTTTATCGGCATCCATAAACCAATGAATACATACACCGACAAAGACTGCTGCAGCAACACCTGATATGTATCTGTACAACGTATAGCGTTTCCTGCGTCCGCTCTTTTCCTGTCTCTCCAACATATCTATCTTTTCAGAAAGACGTTTATCCATACCTTCAGGCAAGACTATGTCCTTTTCATCCTTCAGAAATGCCAAACTAATGAACACCTTTCTGTCTGTCTCAAATCCGGAAGGCACATCGTCTTTCAAGAAGAAATCTTCCAGAATTCTCTCCTCCGCAGCATCTGTCTCGCCATTATAAAACTTATCAAGCAGTTTTCTGATATTATCTGTATTCATACCCTGTCATATAATTTATTGAACTGTTCTCTTATTTTCTTTCTGGCTTTTGAAAGTGTCGCACGGATATTTACCGGAGTAAGACCTGTAGCCGCTCCAATCTCCTCAAATGAACACTCGTTGACATCGCGAAGCCACATTACCTTTTTCTGTACGTCCGGCAATCGGGAAATCATACTTTTCAGCCTGTTGACTTCCTCTTTCCTGTCAAGTTTCATGCCGGCATCTTCATCAGTCAGACATAAATGCTCATCGTCTATCTCATCCTCACTAAAAGAATGGCTTCCACGAATAAAGTCCATACACATATTTCTCACCATACTCACACAGTAAGCCTCCTTACATATGGCTGTGTCCATGCTCTCACGTCTGTTCCACAACCTCATATATACTTCCTGCACTATATCCTCGGCATCCTGTGCATTCCGAAGTATCGCATATGCCGTTCTGTACAGTTTAGGCTGGTAAGGCATGAAGACAGATTTAAACTCATTTGCGTCCATTACGTTTTTCTGTTTCCTCTTTCACCAATTCATCAATATCTTCCTGCCTTATGTTACCCCTGAGCTGAATCAAGGCACAATCTTCATCGCCTCCACATATTATTAAAAGTTCCTTTATTATATCTTTCTTGCCTTTCACCAAAATCTGTACGCTTCCATCTTCGTCCTTTGCCCTTACCAGTGTTTCATAACCATCACCGGCCAACGACGATATACGTTTGCTAAATTTGGCCTTTACCTTTGAGCTGCAATCTGCCAGGTCAAGCACTCTCACTCCATTTATTCTGGCAGCGATATCCTTTCCATCCTCATCATCCATAAACATATGGCCAATTTTCATCAATATCCACGGAATACTGACATATTCAGCATTAGCGGCATCCTTGAACTCATTTATTATGGAATTAACATTACCTGCCCATGCCATCTGGACAGAAAACAACAAAATCAAAAAATATTTTTTCATAACTGTCAATTTACTGATTAAACCTATTCTCGATGCGCATTCTGTATGAAAGACGGAACATCATACTTAAATGTTGCATCAAATAATGCTATTTTTTTGCAAAAATATTAATCTCCTAAAAACCGGCAGCATATCTTCCTAAAAATTAAAAGCTTTTTACTACCTTTGCCGACAAATTTATAAACATATTAATAAGATTATGGAAAATAAGTACATTACCGTGGCATACAAGCTTTATGCCATGATAGACGGCGAAAAGGAATTGATAGAAGAAGCTCCTGCTGAACATCCTTTCCAGTTCATCACAGGTATAGGATATACGCTAGAGAGATTTGAAAAAGAGATAACAGCACTTGCAAAAGGAGACAATTTCAACTTTACCATCCCTTGTGCAGAAGCATACGGAGAAGTTGACCCTGAAGGAATAAAGAAACTTCCTAAATCTGTATTCTGCGGACCTGACGGCAAATTCGATGAGGATAACATATTCGAAGGAAACATCATAATGATGAACGACGGAGAAGGAAACCAGTTCTACGCTAACGTTGGCGAAATAACTGACGATTCAGTAGTAATAGACCTCAACCATCCTCATGCAGGCAAGGATCTTACATTCGAAGGTACAATCCTTGAAATGCGTGAAGCTACAAACAAGGAAGTTCAGGACATCGTGAACTCAATGAGCGGATGCGGTGGCGGATGCAGCGGTTGTGGCGGCGGATGCGGCGACCATGACGAAGACTGCGGTGGCGGATGCTGCGGATGTCATTAATAAAATAAAGCATATAAGAAGTGTAAACTCCAGTTATTGTAGTTTACACTTTTTTTACAACCTCCCAAAGTGCTGGAAAACAAAAACATTTACTATCTTAGCATCATATTTTTACAAAAAAACATATTATGAAGACAAAAAACATTCTTGGAGCAGCCGTATTGCTGGCATTGATGTCAGCATGCGGTAACGGGTCAAAATTCAAGTACGACTCCGTACCTAACGATCCGATGCAGACACGTATCTACACCCTTGACAACGGGCTGAAAGTCTATCTTACCGTAAACAAGGAAACACCACGTATCCAGACTTACATAGCCGTAAGAGTAGGTGGAAAGAATGACCCTGCCGAAACAACCGGTCTGGCTCACTACTTCGAACATCTGATGTTCAAGGGTACAGAGAAATTCGGTACTACGGACTTCAGCAAGGAAAAACCTATGCTGGATGAAATAGAACGTCTGTTCGAGGTTTACAGAAAGACTACAGACGAAGCCGAAAGAAAAGCTATCTATCATCAGATAGACAGTGTATCGTACGAAGCATCAAAGATTTCCATTCCTAACGAATATGACAAGTTAATGGCAGCTATCGGTGCCAACGGAACAAATGCTTATACAAGCTACGACCAGACTGTGTATGTAGAAGATATACCGTCAAACGAAATCGACAACTGGGCCAAAATTCAGGCAGACAGATTCCAGAACGCTACAATCAGAGGATTCCACACTGAGCTGGAAACTGTTTATGAGGAAAAGAATATGTCTCTGACAAAGGATTTCAGAAAGGTTTATGAAACATTACTCAGCGCCCTATATCCTGATTATCCATACGGAACACAGACTGTTCTCGGCTCACAGGAACACCTGAAAAACCCTTCAATCACAAATATCAAGAATTATTTCAAGACATGGTATGTGCCTAACAACATGGCTATCTGTATGTCTGGTGACTTGAATCCTGATGAGACAATAGAGATTATCAACAAGTATTTCGGCGAGATGAAGCCTAATCCAAACTTGCCGGAACGTCCGCAGCCTAAGGAATCGCCTATCAAGGAACCTGTAGTGAAGGAAGTTATGGGTCTTGACGCAGAAAGCGTAGCCTTGGCTTGGAGAATGCCTACTACAGTTGACGATGATGTTATCTCTGCACTTATCAGCTCTATTCTTTACAACGGACAGGCAGGTCTGCTTGACGTAAACCTGAATCAGCAGCAGAAAGTTTTGGGATGTTTCGCAGGCTCACTCGGTTTATCGGACTACTACACATACATGATAAGCGGTCAGCCAAAACAGGGACAGACATTGGATGAAGTCAAAGACCTTATGCTGGCTGAGGTTGAAAAACTGCGCAAGGGAGAGTTTGACGAAGAACTGCTTCAGGCTACAATCAACAACTACAAGCTTTACTACATGAAACAGCTTGAAAGCAATGAAAGCAGAGCCGACATGTTTGTATCGGCTTTCGTTGACGGCGACCAGTGGAGCGACGTAGTAAACTTCATAGACAAGATGAGCAAGGTAAACAAACAGCAGGTTGTTGACTTCGCAAACAAATACTTTGCTGACAACTATGCCTTGGTTTACAAACGCATGGGTAAAGACCCTAACGAAAAGAAGATGGACAAACCGTCTATCACTCCTATCGTGATGAACCGTGACAGCGTAAGCTCATTCCTGAAAGAAATCCAGGCAAGCAAGGTCACTCCTATCGAGCCTGTATTCCTCGACTTCGAAAAAGACATGCAGAAATTCACTGCTAAATCTGATATCGAAGTGCTCTACAAGAAGAATGACATGAACGACCTGTTCCAAATGACATACGTGTTCGATATGGGCAGCCAGAACGACAAGGCTCTGAGCACAGCATTCTCATACATGGAATATCTCGGAACATCAAAGAAATCGCTTGCAGAAATCAACAAGGAATTCTATCGTCTGGCATGCTCATTCAGCGTACATCCGGGAATGAAACGCACATACGTTATGCTGTCAGGACTTCAGGAGAATATGCCTAAGGCTATGCAGTTGTTCGAAGAGATACTTGCTGACGCTCAAGTTGACGCAGACGCATACAAGAATTATGCGGCTGACATTCTGAAAAAACGCGCGGACGCAAAACTTAACCAGTCATCAAACTTCTCACAATTGCTAAATTATGCAATGTATGGAGAAAATTCTCCATCGAAGAATATCCTTTCTGAGAAAGAACTGACAGAAATGGACCCACAGAAACTGGTTGACTGCATACATAAATTCAACAGCTACAAGCACCGTATAATGTATTATGGTCCTGCAACTCAGGAAGAGGTTACTTCTATTATAAACCAGTATCACAATGTTCCTGAACAGCTTGTTGATGTACCTGCACCTGCATACGACTATCAGTATCAGCCTACAAACGAAAATAAGGTTTACTTTGCAGAATATGACGCAAAACAGTTATATTTCACAGGTATATCCAATTTCGAGAAACAGTATGACGCAGCCCTGCAGCCTACTGTAAGCATGTACAACGAATACTTCAGCGGCGGCATGAACTCAATAGTATTCCAGGAAATGCGTGAAGCAAGAAGCCTTGCATACTCTTCATATGCATTCATAACATCACCTTCATATAAGGAATATCCTTACATCTTCCGTTCGTTCATCGCTACTCAGAACGACAAAATGATAGACGCTATGAAGGCTTTCGACGAGATAATCAACAATATGCCGGAATCTGAAAAAGCATTCAAACTGGCTCAGGAAGGAACCATTAGCCGTCTGCGTACTGAAAGAATTACCGGCATGGATGTCCTTTGGGAATACATCGATCTTCAGGATAAAGGCATAAGCGAAGATCCAAGAAAAGCTTTATTCGAACAGGCACAGACTATGACTCTGAAGGATGTGAAAGACTTCCAGCAGAAATGGGTAAAAGACCGCAAATACACATACTGTGTTCTTGGTCATGAGAAAGACCTCGACATGAAATCACTGGAAAAATACGGTAAGATAACAAAACTGTCACAGAAAGATATCTTCGGATATTAATCCTTTGTAGAATTACAAGAATAAATCGAGACCTGTACTTACTCAAGTGCGGGTCTCTTTTTTATTTCATAAAGCCATTGGAATTATTACAGAAACATTACAGACGTATTACATTACACATTGCCCTAACATATCAATGAACAAAAAGCATACAACAACCCGCATGTATATGCTAATTTTGCGCCGTAACAAGATTGACATATATATGAATAAGGTAAAGAGTTTGTTTTATATCTGCATTGCGGCAATTGGAATGCAGAATGTTAATGCACAGACACGTGCAGAAGTGGAAATAAGAGAAAATCCTAAATTGGCTACAGGCAAGTATATGGCTTATGAAGCACCTTATACCCCAATTACTCAGGCACCGGAAGGATATGTACCTTGCTATATCAGCACTTATGCCAGACACGGCTCACGCTATCTTACAGGGAAAGACAAGTATGAACCGGCTCTGACTGTAATGGAAAATGCCTTGAAAGAAAACGGATTGACCGCAGATGGAGAAAAAACACTGAAAATTCTCAGACAACTGGCCAAAGCCGCAGAAAACAGATATGGAGAACTGACACCAAAAGGTGCGCGCCAACATCGTGAACTCGCAAGAAGAATGTATGAAAACTATCCTGAGATATTTGCAGACGGGGTACACGTGGATGCCCGTTCAACCTACAAGACACGTGCTTTTCTTTCAATGGTTGCTGCCTGCATAGAACTGAAAGGATTAAATCCGAAACTTAATATAACTACAGATGCAAGCCAGCATGACGCATATTACATAAAATACAAAAATCCTATATACTCAGACAGTTGCCAACATAATGCTGACTCTGTATTTGCGAAAGCTGAAAAACGTTTCATTCACCCTGAACGTATTATGAAAGTGCTGTTCAAACCGGAATATATTTCAAATATCAAAAATCCGGAAAAACTGGAATGCGACTTGTTTGAATACCACGGCATAAGCCAGAGTTCAGACAATATGCCTGACCTCTCGTTTCTATTCAATAAAAAAGAACTCTTCGACTTGTGGCAACTGAATAATTTCGAATGGTATTACGAGCAGGGACCATCACCTCTAAGCGGTGGCAAGATGCCTAACCTTGCACGAAATCTTCTAAGGAATATAGTAGGGACAGCCGATACAGCTCTTGTCTCAAAGAAACCTTGTGCAACATTGAGATTCGGACACGATACAAACCTGGCTCCACTGGTGGCTCTTATGAATATAGATGAGTTCAACCACGCTACAGCCGACTGGGACTCTATACCTCAATACTATCAGACATACCGAATGATTCCGATGTGTGGAAATATACAGCTTGTCTTCTTCCGTAAGAAAGGCAACAAGGATATTTTAGTTAAACCACTGCTAAATGAGAAGGAAATACATCTGACAGGGATTGAAACAGACTGTTTCCCTTTTTATCACTGGAAGGACCTACGCAAAACATGGATTAAACTTACTGATGAGATTATTCTTCCAGCTCTTCCGGAAGGTATGGAAACGGATTAAACGAACAGTTACGCTTCAACACAAAATACACTTGATCACAGTCTTGCTATAATCAGATACTCCATTCTTTTATATGTATATTTATTGAATAAAAAAGACTATAGTTTGGTAATGAAATAATAATAGATTAAATTTGCGTATAACTGAAAGAAAAAGAGACATGATACTGATAGCAGACAGCGGAGCGACAAAAACAGACTGGATGACAGTTTCGAAAGACAGCTACAGGCTTATCGGAACTGAAGGCATTAACCCTTTCCACCAGACTGAAGACTACATACGCAACATAATCAACTCTTCCCTTTTACCCAAAATGGAAAGAGAGAATATATGCATACACAATATCACTGAAGTCCATTTTTACGGTGCCGGGTGTCTGCCACAACCGGCTATGAAAATCAGTAATATACTGAAAGAAGTTTTCCCTAAAGCTACAGTTGAGGCGGAAACAGACCTCACCGGGGCTGCAAGGGCATTGTGCGGAAACAGACCGGGGATAGCATGTATATTAGGTACAGGCTCGAACTCATGCATGTATGACGGAGAAAGAATAACCGCCAACGTTTCTCCATTAGGATATATCCTTGGGGACGAAGGTAGCGGAGCATACCTGGGAAAAAGATTTATATCAGACTGCTTGAAGAACCAACTGCCTGAGTATCTTAAGACCGGACTTCTAGAAGAATATGCTCTTACAACAGCGGATATATTAAATAAGGTGTACAGAGAGCCTCAAGCCAACCGTTTCCTTGCTTCCATAACACCTTATATATATAAGGTAAGAAAAGACCCCAATGTCGAAACATTTCTGAATGACTGTTTTACGGAATTTTTCAAACGCAACATAATGGGATATGACACAACACTCGACATATCGTTTGCAGGCTCTATCGCATGGTTTTTTCAGGAAGAAATCAAGAAAGCAGCGATATCACTCGGTCTGAGAACAGGAGTGTTCATGAAAGAACCGATATGGGGACTAAAAGATTTTCACACTAAAATAAACCAATAATATCATGAAGAATTTAAGATTTGAAGCAGTAGTCATAGCAATAGGATTGCTTCTACTGGGAGTATTCATCGAACGCGGTATAAGCAGTTTTGCCAACAAAGACCGTAGCGTGAACGTTAAAGGGCTTGCAGAAATGGAAGTTGAAGCAGACAAAGTTACATGGCCTCTGGTTTACAAAAGCCTAGGAAACGACCTGGTAGGACTTTACGAACAAATCAACAAATCCAACAAAACCATAACCCAATTCCTTAAAGGAAAGGGAATAGAGGAAAAAGAGATAAGCATAAATGCTCCTGAAATAATAGATATGAAAGCAGAGAGATACAATAACCAGGAAAGTTCATACAGATATAATGTTACATCTGTAATAACCGTTACCTCAGACAAAGTAAATCTCATCAGAGAACTTATCAGCAGTCAGGGAGAACTTTTAAAACAAGGCGTTGCAATCACATCGGGCGATTACAGATACAGCGTACAATATGAATATACCGGACTCAACAAAATCAAGCCACAGATGATTGAGGAAGCCACAAAAAACGCAAGACAGGCTGCAGAAAAATTTGCCGAAGATTCTGACAGTAAACTTGGAAAAATCAGAAATGCATACCAAGGACAATTCAGCATAACAGACCGTGACGCCAATACTCCTTACATCAAGAAAGTAAGAGTTGTAACCACTATTGATTATTCGCTTGAAGACTGATAACTATACATATTGACTTTAAAGGGGGTAAGTTTACACTTGCCTCCTTTTATTTTTTACATATAATCTTCTATTTTTCAGCATAAAAGCGGACAAAATGTTGCATATATGGACAGAACTTAATATCTTTGCGGCCGATTTAGATAAACAACATAAAGTCTAACACAATTAATTATTTAAAAACAATTTTTTATTTTAATGGAAAACTTAAAGAACATTGCTCCTATTGAAGATTTCAACTGGGATGCGTATGAAAGTGGTGACACACTAACAAATGTAAGCAAGGAAGAACTTGAAAAAGCTTACGACAGTACTCTTAACAAAGTAAATGACCGTGAGGTTGTTGATGGTACTGTAATCGCAATGAACAAACGCGAAGTTGTAGTTAATATTGGCTACAAATCAGACGGTATCATTCCTTTGAATGAATTCCGTTACAACCCAGACCTGAAAGTAGGTGATACTGTAGAAGTATATATCGAAAATCAGGAAGACAAAAAAGGTCAGTTGATCTTGTCTCACAAGAAAGCACGTGCTACTCGTTCTTGGGATCGTGTTAACGCTGCTCTTGAAAACGAAGAAATCATTAAGGGTTACGTTAAGTGCCGCACTAAGGGTGGTATGATCGTTGACGTATTCGGAATCGAAGCATTCTTGCCAGGTTCTCAGATCGACGTTAAGCCTATCCGCGACTATGACGTATTCGTAGGTAAGACTATGGAATTCAAAGTTGTTAAGATCAACCAGGAATTCAAGAACGTAGTTGTATCTCACAAAGCTCTTATCGAAGCTGAACTCGAACAGCAGAAGAAAGAAATCATCGGTAAACTTGAAAAAGGTCAGGTACTTGAAGGTACTGTTAAAAATATCACATCTTACGGTGTATTCATCGACTTGGGTGGCGTAGATGGTTTGATCCACATCACAGACTTGTCTTGGGGCCGCGTAAGCGATCCACGCGAGGTTGTTTCTTTGGATCAGAAGTTGAACGTTGTTATCCTTGACTTCGATGATGACAAGAAACGTATCGCTCTTGGTTTGAAACAGCTTACTCCACATCCATGGGATGCTCTTGATCCAAACTTGAAAGTTGGTGACCACGTTAAGGGTAAAGTAGTTGTTATGGCTGACTACGGAGCATTCATCGAAATCGCTCCAGGTGTAGAAGGTTTGATCCACGTTTCTGAAATGTCTTGGTCACAGCACTTGCGTTCAGCTCAGGACTTCATGAAGGTAGGTGACGAAGTAGAAGCTGTTATCTTGACTCTTGACCGCGAAGAACGTAAGATGTCACTTGGTATCAAGCAGTTGAAAGCTGATCCATGGGAAAACATCGAAGAAAAATATGCTGTAGGTACTAAGCACATCGCAAAAGTACGTAACTTCACTAACTTCGGTGTATTCGTAGAAATCGAAGAAGGTGTTGACGGATTGATTCACATCTCTGACCTTTCTTGGACTAAGAAAATCAAACACCCATCAGAATTCACTCAGATTGGTGCTGAAATCGAAGTTCAGGTATTGGAAATCGACAAAGAAAACCGCCGCTTGAGCCTTGGTCACAAGCAGTTGGAAGAAAACCCATGGGATGTATTCGAAACTGTATTCACTGTAGGTTCTATCCACGAAGGTACAATCATCGAACTTTTGGACAAAGGTGCAGTAGTTTCATTGCCTTACGGTGTTGAAGGCTTCGCTACTCCAAAACACCTTGTAAAAGAAGACGGTTCTCAGGCTCAGCTTGACGAAAAACTTCCATTCAAGGTTATCGAATTCAACAAGGAAGCTAAGCGTATCATCTTGTCACACAGCCGTGTATTCGAAGACGCTGCTAAGGCTGAAGAAAAGGCAGAAAAGAAAGCTGCAAAGAAATCATCTAAGAAAGAAGAAGCTCCAATGATTCAGAACCAGGCTGCTTCTACTACTCTTGGTGACATCGATGCTCTTGCTGCATTGAAAGAACAGTTGGAAGGTAAGAAATAATTCATACCTCTTACGATAAAGATTTTAAGGCTGAACCCCGAAAGGGATTCGGCCTTAATTTTTATATATGTATCCCATAATCGTGTTTTACCACATCCATAACGAACACACTCTCCAATGATGCAAGGGTATCTATCCTGCCAAGTACATTCAGTATAAATCCCTGATAATACTTCATATCCGGCGCATGAATCTTGAGAAGATAATCAAAACTGCCTGAAATATTATAACACTCCGTCACTTCAGGAATCTCCGCTATAATATTGGAAAAGCTACAGGCTATATCATAATTTAGGTGCCGCATCTTTACCTTACAGAATACAATAAAACCCTGATTAAGTTTCTCTGCGTCAAGCACCGCAATATATTTCTTGATGTACCCGCCTGCTTCCAGACGTTTCAAACGTTCAAAAACAGGAGTTGATGACAGACTCACCTTGGCGGCAAGTTCTTTGGTTGTCAATCGTGCATTCTCCTGCAAAGTACGAAGTATCTGCAAATCTACCTTATCTAATTTCTCTACATTGTTCATAGGATAAATATTCTGTTTTATTCAGTTACTGGCACTAAAATAAGAATAAAATCACATTAATCAATTATATATTAGTAATTTTTTCTATATTTTCCGTAAATATTGGATAATAGTACCACAGAATATAACTTTGCATACATAACAATAAAGCTATAGAGATTATGACAGATACACAGAAACTACATTTCGAGACATTACAGCTACACGTAGGACAGGAAAATGCAGACAAGGCGACAGGTGCAAGGGCTGTACCTATTTATCAGACTACTTCATACGTTTTCAATAATTCTGCCCACGCCGAAGCATTATTCGGACTTCAGGAAAGCGGAGAAATATACGGACGATTGGGAAATCCAACACAGGGAGTTTTAGAACAAAGGATAGCGGCACTTGAAGGCGGAAAGGCTGCTCTTGCTGTAGCTTCAGGAGCTGCGGCTATTACTTACTCATTCCTTAACATTGCAAAACAGGGCGACCATATAGTAGCGGCAAAGACTATCTACGGTGGAAGTTATAATCTTCTGGCACATACGCTACCTACTTACGGAATCAGTACAAGCTTTGTAAACCCGGACAGGATTGAGAATTTTGAAAATGCTATTCAGGAAAATACAAAAGCCGTATTTATAGAAACACTTGGCAATCCTAATTCAAATATAATAGATATACAGTCTGTTGCCGATATTGCCCACAAGCATAACATACCTCTGATAATAGACAATACATTCGGTACTCCATATCTTATACGACCAATAGAGCACGGAGCAGATATAGTGGTACATTCTGCCACCAAGTTCATAGGCGGACACGGTACATCCCTTGGTGGAATTATAGTGGACTCCGGAAAATTCGACTGGAAAGCATCCGGCAAGTTTCCGCAACTGACTGAGCCTGACGCTTCATACCACGGAATAATTTTCACTGATATCGACCCAAGCACTGCCTTTGTGACAAGAATCAGGACTACATTGCTAAGAGATACAGGAGCAGCCATAAGCCCGTTCAATGCCTTTATGCTTCTACAAGGCCTTGAAACTCTGTCACTGAGAGTGGAACGTCACGTGGAGAATGCACTTAAAATAGTTTCATATCTTGCTTCACATCCAAAGGTTAAGAAAGTGAATCATCCTTCACTCCCATCCCACCCAGACCATGAGCTATATAATAAGTATCTGCCTAAAGGCGGAGGGTCAATCTTTACTTTCGAGATTAAGGGAGGCAAAGAAGAGGCACACAAGTTCATAGACAGTCTTAAGATTTTCTCATTGCTCGCAAACGTAGCAGACGCCAAATCGTTAGTGATACATCCGGCAAGCGCCACACATTCGCAGTTGACAGAAAGCGAACTTCTGGAGCAGGATATCCATCAGGGAACCATCAGGCTATCCATAGGCCTGGAACACATAGACGATTTGAAAAATGATTTGGAACAAGCTTTAAACAGTATTTAAACAGTGTTTAAACGCCGTTCAAATGCTATTCAAAACAGCATTATAAAAACTGTTGCGGCCCAAATCCGACAAGGACTTGAGCCGCAGCAATATATTTAATATATTACAATTTAACTTTCTCAGATTCCGCTTTCGATTCATTATTAAGCCTGTCAAGCGCAGTGACTACATAACGGTATTTGGTTTTTCCATTCTCATAAGGCAACTTATAGAAAGTATCTCTGGTTATTGCAACGATCTTAGAAGGATCTTCAAGATTTACTTTCTCCTTATTGGCAAACCTGTAAACCACATACTGCACTGCTTCATCCATTTCTGTCTTTGCCTTAGGTGCCGTCCAGAACAGAATATAACCATATTCGGTCCATACATCTTTAAGCTTCCTTACTTTTCCCGGAGCCTTATCGTCAATAAACGGATACAGCGGCTGTAAAGCCGGATACTTATGATAATTTCTTTCCAGCAGCGACTTATAGTTTCCCGGATTGTCTATCACTGCAGCTGAATACCACTGACAACTTCCCTGAACAGCCGGAAGCGAACGTTGTAAATCATATTTAGCTTCCATCTGATGTACTGAAGGATTTTTAAGGTCGGCTTTCTTCACCGTTCTGTACACATCCTGACCTATGAACAATGGACGCGCAGATGACTTGTCGGCCCACCACTTGATTAAAGTCTCATAGTCTGCAGCCGGATGACCTATCTCCCAGTATATCTGAGGTATATTATAATCTATCCATCCTTTATTTACCCAAAGCAGCACATCCGCATACAAATCGTCATAGTTCTGTAGTCCGCGGGTATTACTGCCATCTGGCGAAGTCCTTTTATTGCGGTAAATACCAAACGGAGAAATACCGAACTTAACCCAAGGCTTGGTCTCACGGATTGTTTCATGCAACTCCTTAATAAGCACATTTACATTGTCTCTTCTCCAGTCATTCCTGTTAGTAAAACCACGTCCATAGGCTGCAAAGCTGACATCATCAGGAAATTTCTCCCCCGGATTTGGATAAGGATAAAAATAATCATCCATATGTATGGCATCCACATCGTAACGCGAAACAATATCTCTCACAATCTTGCATATATATTTTCGATTCTCCGGAAATCCAGGATCAAAATAAAGTTGTCCCGCATATTTCACGAACAGTTCCGGATGTTTATTATATGGATGAATCGGCGAAAGTCTTGATGTTCCTTTCGTACATGCCCTATACGGATTAATCCACGCATGAAGCTCCATACCACGCTTATGACATTCGTCTATCATAAACTGCAGAGGGTCCCATGATGGCGAAGGCGCAAGGCCCTGAATACCAGTCAGAAAACGGCTCCACGGTTCGTATGACGACTTATAAAGAGCATCAGCCTCTGCCCTGACCTGGAATATTATTGCGTTTATTCCAGCTTCCTCCAACTTATCCAGCTGGCCAACAAGTGTCTTCTTCATTGCCTCGACAGGCATTCCCTGAAACTGACCATTAATACACTGTATCCATGCACCGCGAAATTCGCGTTTCGGACATACCGCTTGTGCCCCAATCATAAAAACATTGAGCAACAAAGCAGCAAGAACTATTAAGTTTTTTATTTTACTCATTGATTTAATCATTAATTCAAGGGGCAAAGATAAACAAAATCGCACACATACACGTTAAAAATATAAAGTTTGAACTATCACATTTATTATGTACATTTGCATATCATTTCAAACAATAAAATATATACAGATATGTTGAACAATTTTTGTTTTCAGAATCCTACAAAACTAATAATGGGCAAAGGAATGATAGCCCAGCTTAGCAAAGAAATACCTACCGACAAGAAAATCATGATTACTTTCGGAGGTGGTAGCGTCAAGAGAAACGGTGTATATGAACAGGTTAAAGAAGCACTCAAGGACCATCAGACTATTGAATTCTGGGGAATAGAGCCTAACCCTGCCATAGAGACATTGCGCGAAGCCATAGCACTAGGCAAGAAAGAAAAAGTGGATTTTCTGCTGGCAGTAGGCGGTGGCTCGGTAATAGACGGAACAAAACTCATCTCGGCCGGCCTGCTTTATGACGGCGACGCATGGGAACTTGTAAAGAAAGGTGAAGCCGACAAGACCGTTCCTTTGGGAACTGTTCTTACAATTCCTGCTACAGGTTCTGAAATGAACAACGGTGCAGTAATATCATGCAAGGAGACTAAAGAGAAATTTGCATTCTTCTCAAACTTCCCGAAGTTCTCAATATTAGACCCAGAAGTAACATTCTCGCTTCCAGACTATCAGATAGCATGCGGAATAGCTGATACATTCGTACATGTAATGGAACAGTATCTTACCAAATCAGGTGAGTCAAGAGTTATGGACAGATGGGCTGAAAGCATCCTTCAGACTCTTGTGGAGATAGCTCCAAAGATAAAGGAAAACAAGCAGGACTATCAGAATATGGCGGACTTCATGATGTGTGCTACTATGGCTCTTAACGGATTTATCGCTATGGGAGTATCACAGGACTGGGCTACACACATGATAGGACACGAAGTTACAGCACTGACAGGACTGACACACGGACATACACTTGCCATTATCCTTCCCGGAACCATGGACGTACTCCGCCAGCAGAAAGGTGAAAAGATTATGCAGGTAGGAACAAGAGTTTTCGGCGTAAGTTCAGGAACACACGATTTCCGCATAAACGAAACAATCCGCAAGACACGCGAGTTCTTCAACTCACTGGGACTAACAACATCGCTTTCAGAAAACAATATAGGTAAAGATGTCATAGACGAAATAGAACGTCGTTTCAACGAAAGAAATGTACACTTCGGAGAAGATGGACTGGTAACCGGCAGTGTTGCAAAGGAAATACTCAATAAAGTATATTGATAAACCTATATATAAAGAAATTACCCCATGGCGGTGAATGAACTGCCATGGGGTAATTTTCTTGTATATAAATAATCAGTCGAGTTTCAGAACGGCAAGGAAAGCTTTCTGCGGCACTTCCACTGTACCAATCTGCTTCATACGCTTCTTTCCTTTCTTTTGTTTTTCCAGAAGTTTACGCTTACGGCTCACGTCACCACCGTAACACTTGGCAGTCACATCCTTACGCACAGCCTTGATAGTTTCACGGGCAATAATCTTTGCGCCTATGGCTGCCTGGATTGCGATTTCAAACTGCTGGCGAGGGATAAGCTCTTTCAGTTTTTCGCACATGCGTCGTCCAAGGTCGTAGGCATTGTCGAAATGCGTAAGAGTGGAAAGGGCATCAACAGACTCACCATTCAGAAGAATGTCAAGTTTAACGAGTTTTGAAGGACGGAATCCTGACTGATGATAATCGAACGAAGCATATCCTTTGGAAATACTCTTCAGCTTATCATAGAAGTCTATCACTATTTCTCCGAGCGGCATCTTGTAATGCAGTTCCACACGATTACCGGATATATAATCCTGACGTACCAGTTCGCCACGTTTTCCGAGACACAATGTCATGATAGGACCTATGTAATCGGTAGTAGTAATGATTGAAGCGTCTATATATGGTTCTTCTATATGGTCGATCAATGTCGGGTCAGGCATACCGCCGGGATTATGCACTTCCTGCACACCACCCTGTTTGTCGTATATCATATACGAAACGTTAGGCACTGTAGTGATTACATTCATATCGAACTCGCGGTCCAGACGTTCCTGAACGATTTCCATGTGAAGCAATCCGAGAAATCCGCAACGGAAACCAAATCCCAAAGCCAACGACGATTCAGGCTGGAATGTAAGCGAGGCATCGTTCAACTGCAATTTCTCAAGTGAGGCTCTAAGGTTCTCATAATCCTCGGCTTCGATAGGGTAAACTCCGGCAAAGACCATCGGTTTCACTTCCTCAAAACCATCAATGGCCTTATCACATGGATTTGCTATATGGGTGATGGTATCACCTACTTTTACTTCCCTCGATGTCTTTATACCAGAAATAATATATCCCACATCTCCTGTACGAAGTTCCTTGCGAGGCACCATATCCATCTTCAGAACACCAATCTCGTCGGCATCGTATTCCTTTCCGGTATTGAAGAATTTTACCTTATCACCTGTACGCAAAACTCCATTCTCTATTTTGAAGTAAGCAATAATTCCACGGAACGAGTTGAACACAGAGTCGAAGATAAGAGCCTGCAGCGGAGCCTCCTCGTCGCCAACCGGATGCGGTATTCTCTCTACAACAGCCTTAAGTATTTCCTCCACACCCATACCAGTCTTACCGGAAGCACGGATAATCTCCTCGCGCTTGCATCCCAAAAGGTCTATAATCTCATCCTCAACCTCTTCAGGCATAGCGCTTGCCATGTCGCACTTGTTCAAGACAGGAATAATCTCCAGATCATGCTCCAGCGCCATATAGAGATTTGAGATTGTCTGTGCCTGCACTCCCTGCGAAGCGTCAACTATAAGCAATGCTCCCTCGCAAGCCGCAATTGAGCGTGAAACCTCATACGAGAAGTCCACGTGCCCCGGAGTGTCAATAAGATTAAGAATGTATTTTTCACCATTGTATGTATATTCCATCTGTATGGCGTGGCTCTTGATTGTTATACCACGTTCACGTTCCAGATCCATGTCGTCAAGCATTTGGCCCTCAGTAACCTTGATGGTCTGTGTATATTCCAGCAATCGGTCTGCCAAAGTTGATTTTCCATGGTCGATATGTGCAATAATGCAGAAGTTTCTGATATTCTTCATTCGTTTTATATGCGTAAAATTAATTTGAGTGCAAAGATAAGAAAAATCGCCTATTTTCTATATCTGGGAGAAGACATTTAAGCATACGAAAGGCAATATTTATTACATAAAACAATCGAACAACGTATTTTTACTCTTCAACTGATAATTCAGGTTCGGACATCGGCTTCCGTTGCTACCCCAATCATTATTAGTACCTATTCCAAATACAACAATTCATTGCCATGAGCCTTAATTTATACGAATGTTTCCCTAGACAAATTATTGTCCTCTTTTTTTGAAATGAAACCGCATTGTGCTACCTTTGCCAAGAATTGAAAAAACGACATAAATACACTGAAAAAACATGATATATCCCCTGAATTTTGAACAGAAAATCGGATTCGACCAGATACGTTCATTGATAAAAAAGAAATGCCTATGCCCCTTAGGTGAGGAGAAGGTAGAAGAAATGGCTTTTTCCGACGACTTCGGCAACGTAAATTCACTGCTGGACCAGGTATCGGAATTTATGCAGATTATACAAGGAGAGAATGAATTCCCCGACCAGAACTTTTTCGACGTACGACCATCGCTAAAGAAAATCAGAATAGAGGGGATGTATATGAACGAAGCAGAACTTTTCGACCTGCGCCGTTCTCTGGAAACAATCAGGGAGATAGTCTTGTTCCTGCAAAAAGAAGATGACGACAGCGAAGACGGGGACAACAAGAATAATCCATATCCCAACCTCAGGGAACTGGCGGAAGATATAATGGTCTTTCCGCAACTTACAGCAAAGATAAACAACATACTGGACAAGTTCGGAAAAATAAAAGACAATGCCTCACCCGAACTGCTAAGCATACGCCGCGAACTGGCATCTACGGCCGGAAGCATATCACGCAGTCTGAACTCTATACTGAGACAGGCACAGTCTGAAGGATATGTTGACAAAGACGTGACACCGACCGTGCGCGACGGACGTCTTGTCATACCTGTGGCACCGGGAATGAAAAGAAAAATCAGAGGTATAGTACATGACGAATCGGCCACTGGTAAGACTGTCTTCATTGAACCAGCCGAAGTAGTAGAAGCCAACAACAGAATAAGAGAACTTGAAGGGGAAGAAAGAAGGGAAATAATCCGTATCCTGACTGAATTCTCAAAAGAAATACGTCCTCACGTACCTGCAATACTGGTTTCATACGAATTCCTCGCCAAAATAGATTTTATCAGAGCCAAGGCTTTGTTCAGCATAGACATAAAGGCTACAAAACCCGCTTTGGAAAACAGCCGCACAATAGACTGGTTCGACGCCGTACACCCGCTGCTTAAAATAACTCTGGAGAAGCATAACAAGAAAGTTGTCCCACTTGAAATAGCACTCAACAGCAAAGACAGGATACTCCTTATCTCAGGTCCTAACGCCGGAGGTAAGTCCGTATGTCTGAAAACAGTAGGACTGCTCCAGTATATGCTCCAGTGCGGAATACCTGTTCCCATGAACGAGAGAAGCCACGCAGGAATATTCAGCAGCATATTCATCGACATAGGCGACGAACAAAGTATCGAAGACGACCTGAGTACATATTCGTCACACCTTACGAACATGAAGAACATGATGAAATACTGCAACGACAGCAGCATAATACTCATCGATGAGTTCGGAGGCGGTACAGAGCCACAGATTGGCGGGGCAATAGCTGAAGCTGTATTGAAACGTTTCAATGCCAAAAAGACATTCGGAGTCATAACAACCCATTATCAGAACCTGAAACATTTTGCAGAAAACAACGAAGGCGTGATAAACGGTGCTATGCTGTACGACAGACACGAGATGCGTGCCCTGTTCCAGCTTCAGATAGGTAACCCAGGAAGTTCGTTTGCGGTGGAAATAGCCAGAAAAATAGGATTGCCGGAAGATGTGATAGCCGATGCCTCAGAGATAGTGGGAAGCGAATACATCCAGAGCGACAAATACCTGCAAGACATTGTACGCGACAAACGATACTGGGAAACAAAACGCCAGAACATACGTAAGCGTGAAAAGCAGATGGAGGAAACAATCGCACGGTATGAAAAAGAGATGGAAGAACTGGACAAAAACCGCAAGGATATCCTCAAAAAAGCCAAAGAAGACGCGGAAAAAATATTGCAGGAATCGAATGCCCGCATAGAAAATACCATAAGGACTATAAAGGAAGCACAGGCCGACAAAGAGCGTACACGTCAGGCAAGACAAGAACTGACAGACTTCAGACGCGAAGTGGAAGAACTGGAAAAGGCCGCAATGGAAGAAAAGATAGCCCGAAAGATGGACAAAATCCGCGAGAAACAGGAACGCAGAAAAGAAAGGAAAGAACAGAAAGCCAATGAAAGTAAGACTCCTGCGGAACCAAAAGTAAAGCCCATACAGGAGGACGATTACGTACGCATAAAAGGGCAAACCAGCACAGGCCAGGTATTGGAGATTAACGGAAAGAACGCTGTAGTAATGTTCGGTCTGATGAAGACCAATGTGAAAACAGACCGTCTGGAACATGCGCCGGCTCCCAAACCATCTGTTGCCACTCCGGCAAAAGCAAGTTTCGTAAGTACAGCTACCCAAAGCAGCATGTATCAGAAGAAACTGAATTTCAAACATGAAATAGATGTCCGCGGAATGAGAGCCGACGAGGCGATACAGGCCGTGACATACTTCATAGACGACGCCATACTGGTAGGCGCAAAAAACGTGAGAATATTGCACGGTACAGGTTCAGGAATACTCAGGACACTAATCAGGCAATATCTGGCTACAGTGCCGGGAGTTACAAGTTTCCACGACGAGCATGTACAGTTCGGCGGTGCCGGAATTACAGTTGTGAACTTATAAAGAACAATATATAACAAAACAAGAATAATGAAATCGATAAGGGAATTATACCGAATAGGAACAGGCCCATCAAGCAGTCATACCATGGGACCTAGAAAAGCCGCAGAAATATTTCTCGGCAGACACCCGGAAGCAGCATCATTCCAGGTCATCCTATATGGAAGCCTTGCCGCAACCGGGAAAGGACATATGACAGATGTTGCCATACTGGATACACTACAGCCACATGCCCCGGTAGAGATTATATGGAAATCTCATGTATTCCTGCCATTCCACCCTAACGGAATGACTTTCAAGGCATTGAACGCCAACAAACAGGTTACTGACGAATGGACAGTATTCAGCGTCGGCGGAGGCGCACTGGCGGAAGAAGGTAAAGGTGCTACAGTATCGAAAGATATATACGACATGAACAGCATGAGCGAAATACTGGCATGGTGCAAACATACCGGCAGGAGCTACTGGGAATACGTAGAGCAATGTGAAGGTCCGGAAATATGGAGCTTCCTGGCTGAAGTATGGGAGACAATGAAAGCCGCCATATACAGAGGACTGGATGCGGAAGGCGTGCTTCCCGGACCGCTTAACTTACCAAGAAAAGCATCATCATATTATATACGAGCAAAGGGATACAAAGATTCATTACGCTCGCGCGGACTTGTATTTGCCTACGCACTGGCTGTAAGCGAAGAGAATGCGGCCGGAGGAAAAATAGTAACTGCCCCTACCTGTGGTTCGTGCGGAGTAGTTCCGGCTGTACTGCTGCATCTGCAGGAAAGCCGCGATTTCAGCGATGCAAGAATATTGCGTGCGCTGGCCACTGCCGGACTGGTGGGCAACATAGTAAAACAGAACGCGTCAATCTCCGGTGCCGAAGCCGGATGTCAGGCTGAGGTCGGAGTAGCATGCTCAATGGCATCGGCAGCAGCCAGCCAGCTGTTCGGAGGAAGCCCGGCACAGATAGAATATGCGGCAGAAATGGGACTGGAACATCATCTGGGAATGACGTGCGACCCTGTATGCGGACTGGTACAGATTCCATGTATAGAAAGAAACGCCTATGCCGCGGCACGCGCGCTTGATGCCAACATATATTCTGCGTTTACCGACGGACATCACCGTGTTTCCTTCGACAGAGTGGTAGAGGTTATGAAACAGACAGGGCATGACCTTCCGTCATTATATAAGGAAACAAGTGAAGGCGGACTGGCAAAAGACTACAGACAGATGTAACACACATCCATAACGGAAAGACAAAAAGGGTTAAAGAGAGTCCCATCGACATATCTTTAACCCTTTGTTATTTTGTTATGATATTTCCGATTAATTGAAATAATAAAGGAATGTAGCAACTCCTTCAAGCGCTTTCTTCTTCTGATCCTTAATCTCTATGGAGAATTTGATTTCAGCTTTTGCGACACCACGTAGATTGACAAGCGACTGCAAATCTGCAACCAGTCTTACACTCTGGCCTGAAAGTACAGCCTGACCGAATTTCATCTTGTCCATACCGTAATTGACCATCATCTTCAAGTTGTTCACCTCTATTATCTGATTCCACAGATAAGGGAGCAAAGAAAGTGTAAGATAACCATGCACTATAGTGCTTTTATACGGACTTTCCACTTTTGCCTTTTCTACATCAACGTGTATCCACTGATGATCTAAAGTAGCGTCGGCAAACTGGTTTATACGTTCCTGCGAAACCTCCAGCCATTCTGAAACGCCTATCTGCTTTCCTACAAGCTGTGCAAATTCATCGTAAGAATTAATGATAACTTTTTCCATAATATCTAATTCATTATTATTTAAAACTTTAGGCGGCAAAGATACTAAAAGTTAACGAAAAGCGACAAGAAAGCAAACAAATATTACACATAAAAGCGATTTTTGTGCAATATTTTCATACATATTTACCAATCATACGTTTAGGCGAACCATGCCATGAGCATCCCAGACAATATACTTCAGTCAAATCAAAGCCCTCAAGACTTTCATCCGGATATTTAGGTACTATGTTATGGTTTTCATCCACATAGACCAGACGTCGCTCTCCACTCTGATTTTTTACATACATTGAAGAGATTTTACACTGCGGACAAAGTTGTTTTTTCATAATCAAAATGTTTATTTTTTCAGAATAATTATTGTTACAGCCGAAATTATAAGCACAATGCCGACGGCTATCGTAAATGTAAACGCTTCGCCGAACACAGCTATACCCACAATGACAGCCGTAACAGGCTCCATAGCCCCCAGTACAGACGTCTGTGTGGCGCCAATGTATTTTATGGCCTCTATTAAAGTCAGGTTCGACACGATAGTTGGTATTATGGCAAGCAACAGCAGATTTCCAGCCGTGGTCATATCAGGTATTGAATGTAAACTTCCTGTTGACGACATTCCCGCAAGTAGTATTATCGTGCTGAAAAGGAATACGTAAAAAGTAAGCCTAAGTCCTTTAAGATTCTGGTTCTTACGCTGACCCACCGTAACGAGATACAAAGCATACCCTACGGCTGAAATCAACACTATTACTACTCCCAATATATTAGTCTCACCTTGCGAATCGGAATACGAAAGAGCATACACCCCTCCTATCGCCATCAGAATGGCCAGTGTGCGAAACAGGGAATTTTTTTCATGAAAGAAAAGCATCATAACCAGAGTTGTTATCACCGGATACATGAAATGTATGGTAGTGGCTACACCGGATGGCATGAACTTATATCCCCAAAGCAGAAACACTGAAGATATCAGATAAAAGAATGAGAGCAGCAGGAGCGTTGGCAAATCCGACTTTTCTATGCGAAAAGGCACATTTCTTATTTTAAGAAGAACGGCCAGCGCTATTGTCGCAAAAAGAAATCTGTATGAAATGACATTCATAAAGTCCATACCATGCTGCATGGCGGGAATTGCAAAAAGCGGAATCAATCCAAACGATGCCGACGATATTATGCCATAAAGCAGTCCGTTTAATTTATTCATATATTTAAGGGATTTTCAAAACGGCGACAAAGATACGCAAATAAACCAAAGGGGACAATTACTTATTGTCAAAATGATAATTTAAGTACGTAATAATAATAAAATACGGGGGCGATCCAAGTTTGATTGAAAGATTGCCATTCTCGCCATAGTTTATAAATACACAATAAAACAATATTATTACATATAAAATCTTTTATACGCAACAATAGTATTATACAGTTACACAAAGACACAAAACAGTCAAATATAGTAGCATAATAACATATATAAGATTTTCTATTCCAAAGCAAATCTAGAGCGAAAAAACATAATTTTCAACCTTATTTTTGTCCCAATATAAAAAATGAAGAAACCTTTAATAAAATGACAAGGCATTCCAATCAAAATTTCAGTACATTTTAATGAAATGACAAGGCATTTTTCATCTCCACAAGTCTTAACGTATAAGCAGATTTTAACCATTTCACAATATTTAATTGCGATATCAGTAACCTGAGACCAATCCATAATTAACATTTCATTCTATTTCGAGAAAATTGCTCAATTAGTAAGACAGAGAAAATATCATAAATCTACCATTTCCATATAAAACGAGCAAATATCCTTTCTTTTTGCATCGAAATTAAAAGTTGAAAACCATGTTTTCACTTTGTACTTCACTCAGTTTGTGCTATCTTTGGATAGTAATTAAAAAACAGAAATATGAGCGGAGAAGACTTACAAAGACAGACCTCTATAAATATACAGGAAAAAGCAAACCTTATCTGGGCCATTGCCGATAAGTTAGTAGGATTATACAAGCCTCACGAATACGGGAAAGTAATCCTGCCTATGTGCGTAATAAAGCGTTTCGAAGACACTCTTGCACCGACAAAGGATGCCGTAATCAAGATGAACGAAGAGCTTGAAGCCAAAGGCATAGCCGTAAAGAAAGGTTTCCTTGAAGCCGCGGCTAAACAGAAGTTCTATAACACCAGCAAGTTTACTTTCAATATATTGCTTGCCGATGCCGATAACATCAAAGACAACTTCGAGAATTATCTCAATCACTTCTCCGAGAATGTGATTGACATAATCAACCGCATGGACTTCTACAACGAAATCAAGAAGATGGACGACAACAACCGTCTTTACCTCGTCATCAAGGAGTTCTGTTCAGCCAAGGCCTATCTTGGAGCAGACGTAGTTTCGGCTGTAGATATGGGATGTATCTTTGAAGAATTAGTCAGAAAGTTCTCCGAATCATACAACGACCAGGCAGGAGCACACTTTACCGCACGCGATATCATCTATCTTATGAGCGAACTGCTCGTAGGCGAAGATGAACAGAAAATGAAAGACGAAGGCATCGTGGCATCCATATACGATATGGCGATGGGAACCAGCCAGATGCTTGCCTGTCTTGACAAGAGGTTCCGCAAGATAGACCCTGAAGCCGAAATCACATGCTACGGTCAGGAGCTCAACCCACAGACATACGGTATTGCCAAAGCCGATATGCTTATCAAGGGCGGCAATGCCGACAATATGCGCTTGGGAGATACTCTTGGCGACGACCAGTTCAAAGGCTATCAGTTCGACTATATCATATCAAACCCTCCTTTCGGTATCGACTGGGAAGCATCCGAGAAACGTGTGAAAGCCGAAAACGAAATGGGCGAAGCAGGACGTTTTGCTCCGGGACTGCCGGCAAAAGGCGACGGACAGATGTTGTTCATGCTAAACGGTGTGGCGAAACTGAAGGAAGAGGGACGCATGGCTATCATCCAGAACGGTTCTCCTCTGTTCAAAGGCGATGCAGGAAGCGGCGAAAGCGAAATCAGAGGTTATCTACTCGAACACGACTGGCTGGAAGCAATCGTGCAGCTGCCTAACGACCTGTTCTATAATACAGGTATCGCCACATACATATGGGTAGTGAGCAAAAACAAATCGGAAGAACGTGCAGGAAAGGTTCAGCTTATCGACGCAAGCAAATGCTTTGAAAAACTGCGCAAACCTCTCGGCAACAAGCGTGTGGAAATCACCACAGTCTGCCGCGAACTCATAATGCAGGCTTATCACGATTTTACCGATTGGGAATACACCTCCGAACTTAACCCGGAACTGAAAGTAGAAAGCAAGGTGAAAGATGTGAATGATTTTAAGTTTACGAAACTCACCATCAACCGTCCTTTGCGCTTAGAGTATAAGGATATTCATTTTGACGAAGCCACTGCCGAAAACTATAAGGAAACCGACAGAGCTTTATTGAAAGAAGTTGCCACATATTGGGAAAACAATATGCCTGACCATGTGGGATTCCCGGACATAACTTTTTTCCTCGAACTGAAGAAAGCCAAGATAAAAGTTCCTCAGGGGAAGGTCGCCCTATTGAGAAACTATTTCGGCAAGCGCAATCCCGATATGATGGAGGCATACGTAAAACCTGTTGACCAGGAAAGCGGATTTGCTACCGACCCTGAACTGAAGGACAGCGAGATTATCCCTTGGAAAGAGGATATTACGGAATACCTCGACAAGAACGTACGTCCGTATGCTCCCGATTTCTGGTACAACGACTCCGAAAGCAAAATCGGTTATGAAATACCTCTCACCCGCGAGTTCTACAAATACACTCCGCTAACACCAAGTTCTGTGATATTTGATGAACTGAAAAAATTGGAAGAAAAAGAATCGGAACTGATGTCCAGGATATTAGGGTAAGCAGATATTATATGGAAATAGATTAAAAATAGATTAGCAGGATACAGTTTCGTTGTATCTTTATCTATCAGAAAATAATAATACAAGCTCAAACGATAATAATACAAGTTTAGATAGTAATAATACAAGTTTGAACGATAATAATACAAGCTTGGATAGTAATAATACAAGCTTAAATAATAATGATACAAGCTTAGACAAAGTAGGACAACGATTAAACAGAGTTTGAAACAGAATGAGTAAATCTGTAAAGATAAGTCGGTAATGAACGAGCAGCAAAACAACGGAAATATAATCCTCTACCAGACAGAGGATGGCAAATCAAGGATAGAAGTAACTCTATGCAATGATACGGTTTGGCTTACAGCCGACCAGATGGCAGAGCTGTTTCAGCGAAACAAATCTACCATTTCACGGCATATAAAGAATGTATTCGAGGACGGAGAGTTGAATCCGGACTCAACTGTTGCATTTTTTGCAACAGTTCAAAATGAAGGAAACAGAAGTGTCGAACGAAATCTTGCATACTATAACCTTGACATGATAATCAGCGTAGGTTATCGTGTCAAGTCACACCGTGGAGTACAGTTCAGAATATGGGCTACAAATATCCTTCGTGAATATCTTGTAAAAGGATTTGCCATGAACGATGATTTGCTGAAAAGAGCCGGTGGAGGAAACTATTTCGACGAACTGTTAAGCCGTATCCGCGACATACGCTCCTCGGAAAAGGTGTTCTACCGCAAGATACTCGAAATATATGCCCTGAGTATAGATTACGATCCACGTACAGAAGCTACCATACAGTTTTTCAAGACTGTACAGAACAAGATGCACTACTCTGTACATGGACATACAGCAGCAGAGATTATTTACGAACGTGCAGATGCTGAAAAAGATTTCATGGGACTTACTTCATGGACAGGAGCATTGCCAAAACGCACCGATGCTGAAACAGCCAAGAACTATCTTTCTTCAGATGAATTGGATACTCTCAATAGAATAGTCAGTCTGTATTTGGATTTTGCAGAACTTCAAGCCAAATCGCATAAGCCAATGTACATGAAAGACTGGATTCAGAAGTTGGACGATTTTCTAAAGCTTTCCGGAAAAGAGCTGTTAAGCCATGCCGGAAAGATTTCTGCCGAGCTTGCAAAGCAGAAAGCAGATACGGAGTACGACAAGTTCAAGGAAAGGACTGTTTACAGTCTTTCACCCGTAGAGATTCATTTTCTTGAAAACTTTGAAAAGGAGCAGAAGAAGCTGAAAGGCAGATAAACGATTTTTATTATGACCAAAATAAATAAAATATCCATCCGTTTCTTTGACGACAGAGAAGTACGTGCCATTTGGGATGACGAAAATTCCAAATGGTGGTTTTCTGTACTCGATATTGTTGGCGTGCTAAATGCTCAGGATGATTATACAAAGAACAGAAACTACTGGAAGTATCTGAAAAACAAGCTGAAGAGCGAGAATAATGAAGTGGTTAGTGTCGCTAACCAGTTGAAATTAACTGCACCTGACGGAAAGAAAAGACTTACAGATGTCCTTGATAACGCAGGAGTCCTTGCTCTCGCAGCATGTTTCCCAAATACCAAAGCAGCCCGGTTTGTGGAATGGTTTACCAACAGCGATGAAACCATAGACGGACGAAGCAAATCGAAAGCATATGCTCTGTTTGAAAGCAGTCTGATTGACAGCATTGAGGTAGGAACCATAAAAGGTTTGCAGCAGATTCATGCCTATTTGTTTGGCGGACTATACGACTTTGCCGGACAGATACGCACGGTAAACATAGCCAAAGGAGGATTCCAGTTTGCAATGGTTCAATATCTTCAAGCCACATTGGAACAGATAGAACGTATGCCCGAAACAAGTTTCGATGAGATAATAGACAAGTATGTGGAGATGAACATAGCCCACCCTTTCCGTGAAGGCAACGGACGTGCCACACGTATTTGGCTTGACCTGATGCTGAAGAAAAATCTTAAAGTCTGTGTGGACTGGAGTAATGTAAACAAGAAATCTTACCTTGATGCAATGACTCACAGTGTGGCTAATGCCGATGAACTGAAAGCACTTCTGCGCCCTGCACTTACCTACAAGATTAATGACCGTGAAACCTTCATGAAAGGTATTGATTACTCTTATTATTACGAACAGGAAGATTGAGGATTATGGAAAATAGATACGATAAATATAAAGATAGTGGAATTGCTTGGATTGGGGAGATTCCGGAGCATTGGGATAAAAATAAGATTATAAGATTATTCAGTAATTCTGCAAAAAGGATATATCCATTTAATATCAAGAGAGTTAGAAGAATTACCTCGTTTTCGGGTAATTAGTTGGCAACCGTTCCAATTGCCGTTGTCTGCATCGCTTTGCTTGTTAAGATAACTCTTACGGATGCAAAAATACAAAACTAAATTGAGAAAACGCCCCACTTACACGTGATTTTATTAAGTTGAATAAACACAGAGAGTTATTTTGCCTTTATTGCCGTTCTCATTTTGTACCTTTGCAAAAAGAATGAGTTTATGGAAAACATTATCAGAAAAATAAGAATGTATTATCCGGTTTCAGATGAAGCGTTGGAAGCATTGGTGTGTCTTTTTAAGAGATTTGTATTTCCGAAAAAAACAACCATCATTCATGCTGGGAAGCAGGACAGGAAAGTCTATTTCATTGAAAAAGGCATCACACGTTCTTTTGTTTTACACAATGGAAAACAAATAACGACATGGTTTTCCAAAGAAGGAGATGCCGCTTGTGGTTCATGGGACTTATATCGCAACAAAGCTGGCTTTGAATATGTAGAAACGTTGGAAGAAACTACGGCTTATTCTGTCTCAATAGTGCAGTTGAATGAATTGTATCGGTCTTACATTGACCTTGCAAATTGGATGCGGGTGTTACAGCAAGAAAACTTCCTTCGCTTGCAAGACATACATATCCGCCAATTAAACTGGTCTGCCAAAGAACGTTATGAACATTTGATAAAAGAATGCCCCGAACTTTTCCAAAGGGTGAACTTGGGATATATAGCTTCTTTCTTGGGTATCACGCAACAATCCTTGAGCCGAATAAGGACTAACGGACATTTTTTCACATAGGGTAAACGGAAAGTTATTTCTTCTTCCTAACTTTGCTAAATAAATAGTATGCAAAGATTATGGATAAACAGGGGCAGGAATACCAATGGTTGGAATGGGCAAAAGAACTTCAATTTATTGCGCAAGCGGGACTGACTTATACTAAAGACCCTTTTGACAAGGAACGTTTTGAGCGTGTCCGAGAAATTGCTGCTGAGATAATGAGTTTACAAAGCAGGCTTCCTTTGGCGCAAGTGAAAGATTTGTTTTGCAATGAGACGGGTTTTCAGACACCCAAACTCGATACCCGCGCGGCTATTTTCAAGGATGATAAGATTTTGCTGGTAGAAGAAAACGATGGAACTTGGTCCATGCCCGGCGGATGGGTGGATGTGATGGAGACCGTCAAATCGAACACTGTCAAGGAGGTAAAGGAAGAAGCTGGGCTTGATGTAGACGCCGTACGGGTTATCGCCTTACATGACCGCAATTTGCACAATCAGCCTCCATACGCCTACAATGTATGCAAGGTGTTTGTGCTTTGCGAGGTAAAAGGCGGATGTTTCCATCCGAATATAGAAACCGTCGGAAGCGGTTATTTCAGATTGGACGAACTGCCTCCATTGTCTGTAGACAAGAACAGTTATCAACAAATAGAAATGTGTTTTGCTGCCCGCTCGGAAAAGAACTGGCAGGTGGAGTTCGATTAAAAATGTAGAGATTATGAAAACAGAATACGAGAAATGTTTAGCGGGTGAACCTTTCATTGGAGGCAAAGACCCGAAGATAGTAGAGACAATTTTGCGTACAAGGCGACTGCTGGCGCAGTTTAATGCCACCGATTATGCTGATACGGAGCGCAAGCAAGCCTTGTTGCGTGAAATGTTCGGCAGCATGGGTAAAGGTGTGCATGTGGATATTGATTTCCATTGCGAATACGGGAAACATATTTTCATAGGCGACAAAGTGATTATCAACATGAACTGCACTTTCGTGGACAACAACCGCATTGATATCGGCAGTAATGTATTGATTGCTTCCAATGTACAGATATATACAGCCACCCATTCCACCAAAGTCAGTGAACGCATGGTGCATAATTGGTCGGAAGGCGAGGAAATATGCCGTACATACGCTCTGCCCGTCAAGATAGAAGACGGCGTATGGATTGGCGGAGGCGCCATCCTATTGCCGGAAGTCATTATCGGCAGGAACAGTGTTATCGGGGCAGGCAGCGTTGTCACCCGTTCCATCCCTGCCAATTGTGTGGCGGTGGGCAATCCTTGCCGTGTAATCAAACAGATTGAAAGTGATGAGAAAGTATAAGCATATCATATTTGATATTGACGGTACGCTGATTGATACGGAAGAAGCCATACTACAAAGCCTACAAGATACCGTACATGAAATACTGCATAAAGACATCGGAAAGCATGAACTAAGATTTGCGCTTGGAATACCGGGTAGCGTAGCTTTACGTCAATTAGGCATAACAGATACCGAACATGCCAACCGCAGATGGAATGAACATCTGCTGAAATACAAATCTCGTATCAGGCTTTTTGACGGCATTCCGCAACTGTTGGGTAACTTGAAAATGAATGGCTATCAGTTGGGCATAGTCACGTCCAAGACCCGAAACGAATACACTACCGATTTTGCAGTTCCTTTTGTATTGTCTGATTATTTTTGTACTGTGATATGTGTGGAAGATACTCTTCGCCCCAAACCTTTCCCGGAACCTTTGCTTTCTTATCTGAACGCATCCCACATAAATGCCGAGGACGCTATTTACATAGGAGATACCATTTATGACAGTCAGTGTGCGCAAAACGCAGGGGTTGATTTCGGGTTTGCCGCATGGGGAAATGCGGCAACTCAAGGAGTGCAAGCAGACTATCTATTCAAAAGACCTGCGGATATACCGTTTTCCCTGATAAAGAATGTATCATAGCAGAATTGCGCAAAGATAGTTTTCTCTTTATTGAAGAAATGACCAGCGGAAGGATAACAAGAGGTTTTGGGCAGACCGAAACACAAACTTGCTATCCTCCCGTTGCTTTGTTTACAATCCTAATCCTTTGTTCTTTCCAATATAACCAAGTATGGCGACAAGGCCGAGAAACAGCTGTACCGTGTTTTTCAGGACGATGTGTCGCGCTACGGACTGATTTATGTTCTGCGCAAGGGCATAAGCGATGTGGGTATAAATATCAGATTCTGCTATTTTGCTCCGGCTTCGATGCTGAATGATGAGCTTATGGCTAATTACGATGCGAATATTCTCACTGTGACACGCCAGTTTGCCTATTCCAAACTGAACAAGAATACCATCGACATGGTACTCTCGTTGAACGGTATTCCGGTGGTGGCACTCGAACTGAAAAATCAGATTACGGGTCAGAATGTGGAGGACTCAAAGCGTCAGTGGTGCACGGACAGAGACCCGAAGGAACCGCTGTTTCATTTCAACAACCGTATATTGGCATACTTCGGAGTTGACCTGTATGAAGTGGCTCTTACTACAGAACTGAAAAAGGAAAAGACTTTCTTCATCCCTTTCAACCAGGGTTCAAACGGAGCAGGTGAAGTGGGCGGAGCAGGAAATCCGGAACGTGAGGACGGCGGATATGTAACTGCCTATCTGTGGGAAAAGGTATTGCGCAGGGATATGCTGCTTTCCATTCTTCAGCGTTATATCTCGCGTCAGGAGGAAGAAAAGCTGAAGATTATTATAGACAAGCATGGCAGGGAGAAAGAGATTACGGAAACTTCGGTGAAGATTATCTTCCCTCGTTATCATCAGTTGGATGTGGTGGAAAAGTTAGTGGCAGATACTTATTTTTCAAATGTTTTGCAAAGCCGTTGCAAAGAAGAAGCAAGATATGATTTGGCTGCCGACGATAAGACGAAATACTATTCACTGAAGAAGCCGCACGGAAACAATTATCTCATACAGCACTCGGCGGGTTCGGGAAAATCGAACTCTATCGCATGGCTCACTTATCGCCTTGCAGGACTACAGAATGCGGAGATGAAGAATATGTTCAACAGTGTGTTTGTCATCACCGACAGACGCGTGCTGAACAAGCAGCTACAGAGTACAATTCTCGGATTCGACCATATAGACGGGCAGATAGAAACCATTACCGATTCTGACAACTCGGAGAAACTGGCAAGAATCATCAACGATGACAATACGAGAATTGTTATCACTACCCTACACCGTTTCCCGGTTATCTATAAGGAATTGACAAGCCGCAGCGGCAAGAGATATGCCATAATTGTGGACGAGGCCCATTCTTCACAGTCGGGCAAGAGTGCGGAGAAACTTAAGGCTGCACTTGCGGATACGGACGAGGCATTGCGCGAATATGCTGAAATAGAAGAGATTGAGGCTGAAGAACTGGAAAAGAAAAAGGACGCCCTGATGGAGGATTTGCTGGCTCAGGGACAACACAACAATCTGTATTTCTATGCATTTACGGCAACTCCAAAGCCAAAGACTCTACAGACTTTCGGTGAACTGGCCGAAGAAGGTGAAAATCCGGAAGACAACAAATATGTGGCTTATCATAACTATTCCATGCTACAGGCTATAGAGGAGGGATTTATCAAGGATGTACTGAAATATTATACCACGTATGACACTACTTACGAAATAGCTAAGCGTATAGAGGCAGATCCTTCGTATGAGGAAACTCCTGCCACACGTGCCATAAAGGCTTTCCATGATAACCATCAGCATGTGATAGCTCAGAAAACGGCTATCATAGTGGAGAAATTCAGGGAGGTGACACTGAATGCCATGCTTGGAAAGGCAAAAGCTATGGTGGTATGTTCCTCGCGTGCTCATGCGGTACGTTATTTCCTGGAAATCAAGAGGTATTGTCAGGAAAACAATATAACTGATGTAAATCCTATGGTGGCTTTCTCCGGTACGGTATCGTATGAGGGAGTGGAATATACAGAAACAAAGTTGAACTCCACTGACGGACGAAACATTTCGGAAGCCAAACTGCCTTTGTATTTCGCTTCGGACTTATATAACATGCTGGTTGTAGCAGACAAATATCAGACCGGATTCGATGAACCTCTGCTGCATACAATGTTCGTCGATAAGAAACTGAAGGATGTAAAGGCTGTGCAGACACTCTCGCGTCTGAACAGATGGCAGAAAGACAAGAAAGATACATACGTGCTCGACTTCTGCAATAAGCCGGAGGATATTAAGAAATCGTTCGAACCGTTCTATAAAGGTACAGAGCTGATAAAGCCTGTGGATGTGAACTATGTTTATACTTTCAGAAAGGACATACAGATGTTCCAGCTATGGACAGAGGGTGACGAACAGAAATTCTATGATTTGCTGCAAAATATCAGCAAGCAGAAGGACCGCCTTGGAGCTTTGTCGAATGCGTTCAAGAGCACTATTGACAGATACGGAGCTTTGGACGAGGAGAAACAGTTCGAGGTAAGGTCGAAAATCAAGAACTTTGTCCGTTTCTACTCTTATATGGCACAGATAGCAAGAACATACGATAAGGAACTGTACAAAGCATACGTATATGCCGACTATCTGTATAGACTGCTGCCTAAGAACGCCAAGGAAAGAATAGACCTGAACAAACAGATTATGCTGGTTAACTCCAAAATATCTGAAGGAGAAACTGTTTCCATCCGTTTGGGTGACGACAATAAACCGATAAAAGGTGAAAATCCAAAGGCAGGAAAACCGAAGAATGACAATGAGGATCTGCTGAGCCGTATCATTGATAAAATAAACATGATGTATAGGGGACAGTTCTCTGAAGCAGACAATGTTATCATGAAGTCAATATACGGCAAAATGGAAACTACTGCCAAAGAGAAACTGATAAAGCAGATAAACAACACCGATAAAAAGCAGTTTGAGGAAAGTATCTTCCCTCATATATTCGATGA
>JAHLFB010000186.1 GCA_018884025.1 Candidatus Phocaeicola faecipullorum | reverse complement strand
CGGTACGACCACCACGAATAGATATTCTCCATGTCGGGATAGAAATAGCGGAATGTATCTATAAATCCGGTATCAAGCAATGTCTGGAATTTTTCTCTTTCCTGGTCTGTAAAACCTGCATTCATGCGGTTGGTCTTTGGATTTTTCAGGTCTATCTCCTTGTGAGCCACATTAAGGTCGCCGCACACCAGTACTGGTTTCTTGCTGTCAAGATTCTTGATGTATGCCCTGAAATCGTCTTCCCAGGTCATACGGTAGTCCAGGCGCTTAAGTCCGTCCTGTGAGTTAGGAGTATATACCGTTACGAGGAAGAAGTTTTCCATTTCGAGTGTTATCACACGTCCTTCGTGGTCATGTTCGTCAATGCCTATGCCGTATGTTACGTTCAGAGGCTGGTGACGAGTGAATATTGCTGTACCTGAATAGCCTTTCTTTTCGGCATAATTCCAGTATGATGTGTATCCTTCGAAACTGAGGTCAAGCTGTCCTTCCTGCATCTTTGTTTCCTGCAGGCAGAAGAAATCGGCATCAAGTGCCTTGAATGAATCGCGGAAACCTTTGTCGCAGCATGCGCGGATTCCGTTTACGTTCCATGAAATTAGACGCATATTTAATTAAGAATTAAAAATTAATGATTGAAAGTTATGGGGTTGTTGGTAGTTAGAGTCATGCGGACTTAAACCTCAAACTCAAAAACTCACAAACTTACAAACTCACTTAGTTATATCAAAAAGATAAGTGATTTTTCCGCATATATAAGTATGTGCGGAGCGTGAGAAGTAGTCTTTCTTTGTGCTGTTAAAGAAATCGCTAAGTCCGAAATGTATCTGCCTTCAAGCAGAAAATGTCCTATTCCGGTACGTATTTCAAGTCCTCCACCACCGATGAGACCATAGTCAAAACTGTTTTCTACAGCTTTTCCGTATTGCTCTTTCTGTATTGACGGCATGGCATGTGTCTCTTTATCGCCAAGAAGGAATCCTATTTGCGGACCAAGGTTAAGAATGAAGCGGGCGCCGTTTCCGTATTCCTTTCCGAAAGCGAGGTGTGCCATAAACGGTATTTCCACGTAGTTCATGGCTCTCTGGTAGCTGTCGCCGCTACTGTCCTCTATCACTTCTTTCCATCCGCGTTGGGAATAGTTTACTTCAGCCTGAATACCGCAAATCATGCTGAAATACTTTTCGGAAATATATCTGGCGGTAAATCCGGCTTGAGGTCCCATGAGGTATCCCTGTTTTATTCGTGGAGAGAAATCTACGTTGCTGAAGTTAACACCCCCGCTGATACCTATGGAAAAATTATGTTTCTGCTCCTGTAATTGGGCTTGGGCTTTAGAAATGCCAAACCAGCATATAATGCCAAACAGTATGAATATATGAGTCCTTTTAATCATTCAAAGTCAAGTTTTATAAGTTCATAATCCTTTGAGAAGTGTACGAAGAATACTTTGCGGTTTATAAAACCTCCCCAGTTGTTTACTCTTTCAAACTTGAAACCTGTCTGTATCGGAGTAACCTGTATAGAGCTTAGATTTTCTTCCATCTTGTTGCCGTATTTTGACAGACCTTTCAGAAAGAAATATCCTGTATCGTATCCTAACATTCCGTATTTAGGATATATGTTTGCCATATCCTTGCTGTACCAGCGGCGGTATGAGTGTGTGAAATTTACAGCTGCCGGGAATAGATTGTTGGTATAGAATGACGAATAGAAATATGTATCTATCTCGTAGAAACTTGCAAGGTAGTCGTTGGTGTATGTCTGCCATTCTGGATAACCGAACATGTTCATATTATAATGTGGCCTTTCACGACGTATTTGTGTAAGTTGTGGAAGTATTTTAACAAGTGCCGTGCTTTTGCCTGAAGTAGGTATGAATACATTGTTCTTAAGTGTATCCATAACTGTTGTCAGTTCGTAGAAATTGCCTGTCACAGTAAAATCACGATAGCTTATTCCGTCGTTTCGAAGTTCGCTCTTAAGTCCTTTGATGAAATCGTCTTTTTCTCTGTCGCCGTTACTTGCATTCAGAAATATTACATTGCAATCACCAAACTTACGTGTGAAATGTTCGTAAACTTCAGAATAAAGATACGACTGCGGCGTATTTACCTGATAGATATGCGGATTTTTGAATACTTCATCTACTTTAGGAGCGAATGGCACTACAAGGCGTATGTCGTTCTTGTCGGCAAATGAGGCTAAAGCATCCATGTCTTGTGTATTTGCCGGACCGAATATAATGTCCATTTCTTTCATTTCCTTTTTGGCAAGGATATTGTTTGTTGTAGCTGTTTTTCCTTTGGTGTCATATGTGTAAAGGTCGATGGATACGCCCTGTTTCTTCAGACTGTCAACTGCCATCAGGAAACCTTCGTAATATTCTACCATTCGTAATTGTTCGTCCTGATTTGTGGTTGAGCCAGCCATGAAAGGAAGTAAAACAGCAGCCTTTATCGTTTTAATGTCTTTTTTCAGTTCTTCGTTTTGGCTGAAAGCCTCTTCATTGGTCAACTCTTTTACAGGCGTTGTTGTTTCCTGTTGTTGAGCCTGTTTCTCATTTTTGCCATAAGGGATGAACAGGAATGTGCCTTTTTTCAGTTTTCCTTTTTTCAGTTCAGGATTGGCTGCAATGAGTTCTTCTTCTGTGATGCCATATTCACGGCTTATGCTGAAAATGGTTTCTTTTCTTTCCACTTTGTGCATATCCTTCCAGTCGTTCATCTTCACTGTAGTTTCTTCTTTCGTAGCTGCTTGTGGAGTGTCCTGCACCTGTTTCGTCTCAGATTTTACAGGTATTATTATGACCTGTCCTGTACGGAAATTTTCTGTGCTGAGCCCAGGATTGGCCAGACATATGGCTTGTGTCGTAATGTTATATTTCACTGAAAGGCGGTACAGTGTTTCGCCTGCCTGTATGGTATGGAAAACCGGTTTCTCGCTGTTGTTGTTGGTTGCCTGTGGAATTTTCAGCGCAGCACCTTCTCGGATTTGCTTGTCGCTGCCCGGATTCAGGCGTACAATGTCATCTATAGTGACATTATACATACTTGATATAGAGTATAGGCTTTGGCCTTTGGTTACTGTGTGTAGGAAATATCCGCTCTCGGCCGATGCCTGAGCCATTACTTTTATGCTGCTTCCGGCCATGAGTGCCAGTGCAAGAAATACAGATTGAATAAATTTCATTTTTCAGCTATATGATTATTTACGGGCAAAAGTACGAAAAAAGCATTATCTTTGCAATGTTTCACTGAATATTAAGATATGACAGAAGGAAAAGAAACGATAAGCGTGCAGGGAGCACGTGTACATAATCTGAAAAATATAGATGTCGAGATACCGCGCAACAGCCTTACGGTCATTACCGGGCTGAGTGGAAGCGGTAAGTCGTCGCTTGCATTTGATACTATCTTTGCCGAGGGACAACGCAGGTATATAGAGACATTCTCTGCTTATGCCAGAAACTTCCTGGGAGGAATGGAGCGTCCTGATGTGGACAAGATTACTGGACTGAGTCCGGTTATATCAATCGAGCAGAAGACGACAAACAAGAATCCGCGTTCCACTGTGGGAACAACTACCGAGATATACGACTATCTGCGTCTGCTCTATGCCCGTGCAGCTACGGCATATTCCTATCTTTCGGGCGAGAAGATGGTGAAATATACCGAGGAACAAATCATAGAACTTATAAACCGTGACTATAAGGGAAAGCGTATCTTCATACTTTCTCCGCTGGTGCGTACCCGTAAGGGGCATTATAAGGAACTGTTCGAGCAGGTGCGCAAGAAGGGTTATCTCTATGTAAGGGTTGACGGTGAGGTGAGGGAAATCACTCACGGGATGAAGCTTGACAGATACAAGAACCACGATATAGAAGTGGTAGTGGACAAGACCATAGTGACAGAAAAGGAGGACAAGAGATTGCGCCAGAGTGTGGCTACAGCCATGCGACTGGGCGATGGCTTGCTTATGATACTTGATGCCCAGACAGAGAGCGTCCGTCACTACAGTAAGCGTCTGATGTGTCCTGTTACTGGTCTTTCTTATCGTGAACCTGCACCGCACAATTTCTCTTTCAACTCTCCGCAGGGCGCATGTCCGCGATGCAAGGGATTGGGATATGTCAATCTGATAGACGTTGACAAGGTTATTCCGGACCGTTCGCTTTCTGTGTATGAAGGAGCCATTGCACCGCTTGGCAAATATAAGAATGCTATGATTTTCTGGCAGTTGAGTGCCTTGCTTGAACGTCATGAAGCTACATTGAAAACTCCGGTAAGCGAACTGCCGGAAGATGCCATAAATGAGATACTTTACGGATGTGACGACCGTCTGAAGATAGACAGTTCGCTCGTTCATACCTCGTCCGACTATTTTGTGGAATACGAAGGGATAGTAAAGTATATACAGATGATGCAGGAGAAAGATGCTTCTGCCACTGCTCAGAAATGGGCTGAACAGTTTGCCAAGACTGATGTCTGTCCTGAGTGTAAGGGGATGAGGCTTAATAAGGAAGCTCTGCATTTCCGTCTGCACGACAAGAATATTTACGAACTTGCTTCTATGGATATCAGTGAGCTTTATGAATGGTTGCAGGGAGTAGAGGAACACCTTGACAGTAAGCAGAGGGTAATAGCTCAGGAGATTCTGAAAGAAATCCGTACCCGTCTGAAATTCCTGCTTGATGTGGGACTTGAGTATCTTTCTCTTAACCGTACTTCTGTCAGCCTTTCGGGTGGTGAAAGCCAGCGTATCCGTCTTGCAACCCAAATTGGTTCGCAGCTTGTAAATGTGCTTTATATCCTCGACGAACCGAGTATCGGACTTCATCAGAGAGATAATGTCCGACTGATAAACTCTTTGAAAAGCCTTAGAGATATAGGTAACTCGGTGATAGTGGTAGAGCATGACAAGGACATGATGCTGGCATCGGACTACATAGTGGATATGGGACCGAAGGCCGGACGACTGGGTGGTGAAGTGGTATTTGCCGGAACTCCGGAAGAGATGTTAAAGACTCACACCATGACATCGCAGTATCTGAACGTCGAGATGAAGATAGAAGTACCGGCACAGAGAAGACCGGGCAACGGAAAGAAACTTTCTCTGTTCGGAGCCAGAGGGAACAATCTGAAAGGTGTGGATGTGGAATTCCCGTTGGGAACACTTATCTGTGTGACAGGTGTTTCTGGAAGCGGTAAGTCAACTCTTATAAACGATACTCTCCAGCCTATACTATCGCAGCATTTCTACCGTTCGCTTCAGGACCCTTTGCCATACGACCGTATTGAAGGACTGGAGAATATAGATAAGGTGGTAAATGTGGATCAGTCGCCGCTTGGGCGTACTCCGCGTTCAAATCCGGCTACATATACCGGAGTGTTCTCAGATATAAGAAACCTGTTTGTAGGTCTGCCGGAAGCAAAGATACGTGGTTACAAGCCTGGACGTTTTTCGTTCAATGTAGCCGGAGGACGCTGTGAGGCTTGTGGAGGAAACGGATATAAGACCATAGAAATGAACTTCCTGCCTGATGTGCTTGTTCCTTGCGAGGTATGTCATGGAAAGCGATATAACCGTGAGACATTGGAAGTAAGATACAAAGGAAAGTCAATAGCCGATGTGCTTGATATGACAATAAACCGTGCTGTGGAGTTCTTTGAGAATGTGCCTCAGATACTGAAC
>JAHLFB010000185.1 GCA_018884025.1 Candidatus Phocaeicola faecipullorum | reverse complement strand
AACATTGCCATGCGGAGAAGCTGGGCAGACCTGCTTACTGCACCTGCTTTTGCGATTTTCAACCGCGTCCAATCAAATAATGATCATCTGAATGCCCGATATGCATTTCATGACATTAACGGGAAAATCACTCATCGCTTTTCCGATAAAAGCAAATTATCACTTAATGCATATTCGAGTTATGACCTATTCAAATTACACTCCCAACAATATGACACATACGGAGGGCATCCCCAACCGTCTATAGATAACTACAATAATCAATACAATGTGAAATGGGGTAACTTTACCACATCTTTAGCATGGAATTATCAATTCAATCCCAAACTTTCGGGAAACTTTACCGCTATATATGCACATAATCTGTCAAAATTTAACTATGCAGAAAATGAACGGATAATAAACAATGATATATGCACTTCGCTTTACCAAATGGAACGATACAACCATTCCACAATTAATGATGTAGGGTATCGCATGGAATTCGATTACCGTCCCAACGTGAATCATCATATCCGCTTCGGAAGCAATTACCTGCACCATTCTTTCCGTCCGCAAAACATCTTCACAAACGATATCAATGGAAACCAGCAAGCCGTAGATACGCTTTTAAACGTAACCACAAACCGTTATAAAGGAAATGAATTTACACTTTATGCAGAAGATGATATACGGATTTCCCCAAAGTTGCATGCCAATACCGGTCTGCATTATACATTATTTCATGTAAACGGCGCAACTTACCATTCACTTGAGCCAAGACTGGCACTGAGTTACCGGATTTCTGACCAAACGACTCTAAAAGCTTCTTATACAGAAATGAGCCAGTTCATGCATCAATTATCAAGCACATACCTAAACCTGCCTACCGATTGCTGGGTACCCTCTACAAGCAAAATACGTCCAATGCGCTCCCGGCAAATAGCTGGAGGCGTATACATGGAATTGCCTTTCCACATCCAACTAAACATAGAAGGCTATTACCGCACTTCCAAACGGATATTGGAATACGATGCTGGAAGCACACTTACGCTTCCCGTGGATAATTGGGAAGACTTGGTAAAGACCGGAAAAGGAAGGTCATACGGACTGGAAATGTCTTTAACATACAGAAATTCGAAAAATATCTTCGAAGCCGGATATACCCTGTCATGGACACAACAGAAATTCAAAGACTTCTACCCTACTTGGTACGCCGGAAAATATGATAACCGACATAAACTGAGTCTGACATACCGCCATAAGTTCAATAAGCATATTGATATCTATGCCGCGTGGACCTATCGGAGCGGAGACCGTGCCACAATACCTACACAATATGTAGAAGGACCTTCTTTGCCGGGAATATCCGGTTCTGATATGCCTCAACCAGTATTTGAAATACCTAATAACATCACATTGCCAGCCTATCACCGGCTTGATGTAGGCATTAACTTCCGAAAAACCACCAAACGGGGATTCGAGCGTATTTGGAATATCAGCATCTATAATGTCTATTGCCGGATGAATGCCTTCTATACCCGTATAGAACAGCAACCCAATGGAAGTTTCCGTGGCAAAAGTTTCGGAATCTTTCCTATCCTTCCGTCTTTCAGTTATACACTTAAATTTTAAAATTACAATATGAACTATTTTTCTACCTTATTTATAGGAAGCATCGGCGCCTGCCTGCTTTCTTCCTGCACGCATTATTTTGATTTAGATAAAGTGGCAGAGCCTTCAAAATTAGTCGTTTATTGTTATCCGGGAATTGGAGACACAACCGTAGTACATCTCTCGCGCAGTATCCCTGTCAATGAAACAGACGGAGATTTCCAAAACATAAAGAATGCGGATGTCCGGATTTCAGCAAACGGCAATCCAATCCAACTTCAACGAACCGACAAACCATTGCCTGGCGTACCGGCACAAAGTTATTACGCCTTGACCGGTTTTAAAGAAAACGAGCAGATAGAACTGACCGCTTCGGCAGAAGGAATGCAACCCGTATCAGCCCAAACCACCATTCCAACCTCTTTCCCCTTAAATTATATCCGAATGGAAAAGAAACGTTCCAATTCCAATACCCTGCAATTCCAACTAAATTTCAACGATAATGGCTATACTGATGATTATTATGCCGTTACATTAGAAACAAAATGGATGGAATGGAGAAATGAAAACTATTCTGAGGGAAGCGGAAGAACATATCTCGATTTAAGTGATGAGCCTTTGCTTCATACCTCCGGTCTAGACGATGTCATATTAAATGATAAGAATTTCTATCAAAATTTATATTATTGGAATGATAAACAAATCCAAGGCAAAAGCTATACACTTCGCCTAAACACCCTTTATTATGCAGATTATGATGAGATATACGATTACGGAAATGAACAAGAACACGTCATTGCGAAAAGGAAGTACCGCATCACTTTATATACCCTTTCTGAAGAGTTTTATAAGTATCTGAAATCAATAAATGACCAGCAAAACAATGACTTAAGCAATTCAGAACTGGCTCCTATGCGTATCACATACACCAATGTCAACAGAGGCCTGGGTATAGTAGGCGGATGCAGGCTTATCCGCACGGAATGGATAGATAATCTGCAAGAGGATGAGACATCAAAGACAATTAGTTGCGTAGATGAAATCAACTAAATGAAAAGGGGAACGCATCCATATCCATCGAAAGCAAGAACAAAATCTGAATCCATAAACAAACTTTTATGATGAATATTTCACCAAAAAACAAAAAATCTTTTAACTTTGCTCGTGGTTAGTATAAGTAAACATTTTAAACTAATAGTACCATGAGAAAAATAGTTTTATTTTTAGGATTGATGCTGACGGTTCTGTCTGCATCTGCCCGCGACAAGAATTTCTACATCTATCTCTGTTTCGGCCAAT
>JAHLFB010000184.1 GCA_018884025.1 Candidatus Phocaeicola faecipullorum | reverse complement strand
CGCCTGAATCCAGAACGGACATAATAGAGTTTATTTTGCAAAGTCAGATGCAATTGTTTTTCATCCTTATAGTAGCCTACTAATACGAATTCTTTTTCTGCTGAATGGATAGAAGTGAAGGCGTTTTTTATATTCAGGGCTATGAATTTAGCCAAACGGGGAGGTACGGTATTGCCAACCATTTTATAACCTTCTTGTATGTCGTTGTAAAAGAAACGGAAACTATCGGGAAAGCTTTGTATTCTGGCGCATTCCCTTACGCTGAACCGGCGGTATAAATGCTCATATCCGACTGCAAATATACGTTTGTGTGGGGATATATATTTCATGGTCGGAGCTTGCGGATGTAAAGGACAGTTCTTGGCTTGTGCCTGAATAGTAAATGAAACTTCATTCCATGCACGTACCCGATTGCGTGACATGAACTTTGCATCAAACGGTCCTGTGAAAACATCATGGTTAAGCCAACGTCCGTATGTTTGGTTTACGGTGTCGCCATCTGCATAAAAACGAGGGACTTCATTGATGTCTCCTATCGCTTTCTGTAAAGTTATATGAGCATTCTGTAAAGGATGTGGAAAGTGAAAATTGCAATTCAAGTCTTTTAGGAATCCTACGACAAATACCCGGTAACGGTCTTGAGGAATGCGGAAATCTGCCGCATTCAATAAGGCATAGCTTACAATATAACCGACTTTTTCAAGAATAGAAAGAAAAGATAAAAACGTTTGCAGATGTTTGTCGCTGATGATACCTTTAACATTTTCGATAACAAAAAATTTAGGTTGCTTCTCTTTTATTAACCGGACATAATCAAGGAATAGCTTTCCGCGCTCGTCGTTTAAGCCAAGTTGTTTACCTCCTTCACTCCATGATTGGCAAGGGGGACCTCCGATAAATCCGTCACAATCAGGAATGTCGGAGGCATGTAATTCCCGAATATCTGATTTGCATAAAATGGTATTCGGATGGTTGTACTGGTAAGTTTCATGTATAGAAGCCTCGATGTCATTTGCCCAAATAACTTCTATTCCGGCTTGTTCGAAACCGAGGTCTAATCCGCCACAACCTGAAAAGAATGAAGCTACTTTCATACAATTATGTCATTTTATTCAGGTTGAATGGCACCTTTTTCTATCAATGTTTTTTTGATTTGTAAGGCAACATGATAAGCTAGGTTGACCGGAACTGCGTTGCCAATCATCTTATAGCCGTAGTTTACGTCATCGTAAATGAATTTGAAATTATCCGGGAAGCTTTGTATGCGTGCTACTTCACGGACGCTCATTCGCCTGTAAAGATGCTCGTATCCTTCTGCGAACTTTTGCAGGTTTTTCTCTACTTTAATCATTTTAGGAGCTTGAGGATGCAGTTGGCATTGCCGTCCGCTTGCCTGTACCGTAAAACCGGGTTCGTCCCATGAGCGAACTCGGTTGCGCGACATGAATATAGGAGAATATGCTCCTGTAAAATATTCATTATTGGGCACAATGCATGCATCTCCGTTCGTTTTGTTTTTGTCTCGTGCAGGAATAGCTGTGTCTTGTAAATCCCAAATACATTCACGTAAAGTCGGTTTGTGTTTAAGCGGGGTCGGGTACTTGAAATCGTGAATGTTCAAGTCTTTCCGGAATCCGATGTAAAAAACTCGGTCTCGGTCTTCGGCAACATCGTAATCATTGGCATTCAGCATTTTCAGATTTACGTCATAACCGGCTTCATCAAATAGTTTCATAAAGCCGCTTACTGCACTAGAATGGCGTTTGGCTAACATCCCTGATACATTTTCTGCTACAAAAAACAGGGGCTGTTTATCTTTAAGTATGCGGATATATTCATAAAACAATTGTCCGCGAGCATCTTCAATGCCTTTTAAAGAACCGGCTTCGCTCCACGATTGGCAGGGAGGACCGCCGATGATACCGGTAATGCCATCAGGAAATTCAGAAGATGGGATATTCCGTATATCTCCTTCTATCAGTTTAACATCAGGAAAATTTATCCGATAAGTTGGGCATATTTTGGCATCAAGTTCATTGGCGATTATCGTTTTGAATCCTGCATAATGGAAACCTAAATCCAGACCTCCGGCTCCGGAGAATAAACTAATTAATGTCATCATAATTAATTCCAGAAACAATTTAAAGTGATGATGGTTATTGGCATACCGATTATTTGAATGTCAAATTTTAGCGATGGCTCAACATCGTTTTTTGCGTTATGTATTCGGAAAGAGAATTGCCAGCCTTCATCCATATAGAGTTCAACTGTATTTTGACTTCCTGGCACAAAATCTAAATTAACAATTCGGGTAGGCAGAGACACTATGGGGATGATTTTTGCAGGTTTTTGCGTTTGGCTTGCCGACCCTAATGTGCCGTGTAAGTTATAAGATTGGATTTTTGTATTCCGCTCTTTGTCGATGCTGATAATTTTATAAAAGTCATATTCCCCTAAAAGATATTTGACTAACTTTCCGGGAATGTTTTTATGTTCTGCATATTGGCGTTTGATTTCATTGATGAATGCTTTCAACAACGGGATATAAACGTCTTTTTCTTTGTTTGGCAATTCTTTAAATTTCAAATGTCGCTTTTGGCAGGCTTTCAGATAGTCGAATGCAGAGCGTATTTCTTTCCAATAATCTGGTGAACAAGGTATGCCGTACCATTTGCTGCCAAAATCCAACCGGTCACTTAACCTGCTATGTTTTACGGCAAAATGATTATGTTTTAGGCTTAATCCGATTTCCCAATGGATGCGGTTGCGTATAATTAAAATGTCACGTACATCTCCGCTTTCCCCTTTTTTATCGGTTTGTATCAATAATTCCAATACATCTTCCCCTTTTTCGATAATCCGTGGTTCTAATGTGAATATTTTGGCAACAGCTGCGTACGCACTTGTTTTATAGATATTCTGTATATTGGTAGTTAATTTATCCCATGCTCGTTGAGCAGCATAATAACTGCTGTTTGTAACGATTCTTGCCGGACGGATTTTATTTGTCTCTTCTTGAAGGGTAAGTAAGCAAATAAATTCGTAAGCTCTGCCTTGGATGTTACTTTTGTCGCTCATGGTTGTGTTATATAAATGAGTAGCAAAAGTATTAAAAACATTTGAATAATGCCATATTTTGTGCTTTTATTTTGTAATACTGTTGGAATTGGCGTAACTTTCGGGACAGAAATGATATGCAATGGACAAACTAACTAAAGAACAACGTCATCGGTGTATGGCTGCTATCCGCGGCAAGGATACCAAGCCGGAAATGATAGTCCGAAAATATCTGTTTTCGAGAGGATTCAGGTACAGGCTGAACCATCCCCGTTTGCCCGGTCATCCCGATATCGTGTTGCGGAAGTATCGGACGGTTATCTTTGTCAATGGTTGTTTCTGGCACGGGCATGAAGGATGCAGGTATTCGCATTTGCCTCGGACGAATGTTGCTTATTGGCAAGCGAAAATAGGGCGGAACAAAGAACGTGACAAGCGGGAGCAATGTGAACTGGCAAAAATGGGCTGGCATTGCATTACCGTGTGGGAATGTGAGCTGAAACCGGCGAAAAGAAATGAAACATTAGAGTCTTTGGCATATACCTTGAATCATATTTATTTGAAAGACCGCTCCATTGTCCGTTATGAATTTCCTGAAGAAATTCCTATAATAGCTGCAGAGCCGGAACCGGAATATTAATGCCAAGTCAGGATGAAATGATAAAGAAAGCCTTATCTTTGTATGGCGTTGTGTTTTTTTATTGGATAAATGTATAGGTGATGAAAACGGTATTGATTCTAGTATTCTTTTGGGCATCCGCTATGTTGGGTTATGGA
>JAHLFB010000183.1 GCA_018884025.1 Candidatus Phocaeicola faecipullorum | reverse complement strand
TATCCTGTGGTATGTTCAAGATTGGTCTCCATAAGTCGGCGCATCACTTCCGGGTGCGCCCCTTCCATATAGTCTGTATAAAAGTATAACATTGTTGAATGATTTTATAATTCGTGTGCAAATATATGCATGATAAATGGATTATGATGTAGGAATTGCTCCTTTATGTTCTATTAAATTTCCAAACATTTTCTGTAAATATAACTTATATATATATAAATACAACCTTTATCTTTATAAATATAACTTGTATTTATAAAAACATAGATTGTATTTACAGAATATTTAAAGGCGTTTATCTTTTAACATTTCTGATATTTGGTGTTTATGATATGGTCAAATAGAATAAATTCCATACCTTTGCGATACTTAATTCTAATAATTCACATATGAAAAAATCCATAATCACATCTTTGGCATGTATGCCATTCTTATCTTTACTTTCGGCACAAGACAGACCGAACATCATAGTATTTCTGGTTGACGACATGGGACTGATGGATACTTCCGTACCTTTTATCGTGAATAATGACGGTGAACCAGAAATGCAGCCACTTAATGAGTGGTATAGAACTCCGAATATGGAGCGTCTAGCTTCACAAGGAGTGCGTTTCTCTACGTTTTATGCACAAAGCGTGAGCTCGCCTTCTAGGACATCGATGATGACAGGGCAGAATGCGGCACGACATCACACAACAAACTGGATTAACTCTGAAAGCAATAACCGCGATACATACGGACCGTATGAATGGAACTGGACAGGACTTAAGCGTACTGACATGATTTATCCTCTAGTGCTTAGTAAGGCAGGCTATAAGACGATACATATCGGAAAGGCGCATTTCGGATGTTTCGGCAGTGAGGGTGAAGACCCTATTAAACTTGGTTTTGATGTAAATGTGGGAGGCTCATCCATAGGTGAGCCGGGAAGTTATCTTGGTGAAAACGGATATGGACATATTGCCGGTAACAGAAAAAGGGCTGTACCTGATTTGGAAAAATATCACGGTACTGATACTTTCCTTTCGGATGCACTTACTATAGAGGCGGTTAAGGAAATACAAAAGGCAGTGGCAGAAGGAAAACCTTTCTATCTGAACATGTCGCACTATGCGGTACATACTCCACTGGATGTTGATAAACGTTTTATAGATAATTATCCTCATACCAAGAAGGATGATGCTCGTGCTTTTGCCGCGCTTGTGGAAGGTATGGACAAATCGCTTGGTGATTTGATGGACAAGCTGAACGAAATGGGAATAGCCGAGAACACTATGATTATATTCCTGGGCGATAATGGCAGTAACGCTCCTCTTGGTGATGCGGCCGATTATGGTTCGTCAGCCCCGCTGAAAGGTAAGAAAGGGGCAGAATATGAGGGAGGAGTGCGTGTACCGTTCATTGCCGCATGGGCTAAACCTGACGATACAAACAAGTTCCAGAAAGAATATCCTGTCGTACGCAATTATGTACAGACACAGATGGGTACAATAATGGATATCTACCCTACTGTGCTTTCCATTGCAGGTGTAGAGGCTCCGGAAGGTCATATACTTGACGGAAGCGACCTGAAGAAACTTTTTGCCGGAAAGAAAGACAACACGCGTAGGGATGATTTATTGATACATTTCCCTCACGAACACCGGGGAAACTACTTCACCACGTATAGAAAAGGCGATTGGAAACTGATTTATTATTATAATCCTGATAAAGACGGTGTCCCATCGTATAAACTGTATAATCTGGCTGATGACCCGTATGAGAAAAACGATGTGGCATCGGAGAATAGTGATAAAGTCAGAGAACTGTGTAAATTGATGGTGAAAAGACTTGAACTTGAAGGTGCCCAGTATCCTGTGGGAAAAGATAATAAACCATTATACCCGGTTATACCATAAACCGCTGTTAACCATTTAATAATATCATTTATGAACAAATACTCAAGAACAATTTCTCTGATAGTCTTTCTATTGTTTTGCAAAGCTTTTGCAATGGCATCGGGCGATAATGGCATTACAGATATAACCGTAGATCAGGGATTTCTGACTGCAGGAAAAGGCAATGCAGACCATATCCTGTTGAGAATAAACCTTAAAAGGGATTTGCTTAGGGAAACTCCTCTCCTATCAGGTTTGAGAATTTCGCTTGACGGAACTACTGACTTCAATGATATTTCATCACTGAAGGTTTATGCTACGCAAACTCCTTTCCTTAACGGCGATATTAAGGCTTATTCATTGTTATTGGCAGAGGCCTGTGCTCCTGCTTCGGCAACAAGTAGTCTCGATATTCCTTTTTCTTCGGATTTCATGCCGTTAAAGGAGGTAAACTGTTTGTGGCTTACTGCAGATATTTCGTCTGAGGCAAAAGCCGGAAACAAGATTGATGTCCGGTGTGAAGGTTTGTTGTGCAAGGACGGTACGTTCATGTCTGTAGAATCAGGAAATCCCGAAGGTTTTACATGTATATACGACAGACAGACCATGCTGTTCAATCCGTGGAACAACGGGTCTGAATTCTACAGAATTCCGGCAATGATAGTGCTTGAGAATAATTCTCAGAATAAGGGGCGCATACTCACTGTGACAGACAGACGTTTTAACAGTAATGCAGACTTGCCTAATAAAATAGACCTTGTAGCTAGACATAGCGATGACAATGGGACTTCGTGGAGTGATACTAAAACCATAGCCGGGAATTATAATCAGGGACCGGACTATGGATATGGCGATGCTGCAATTGTAGAAACGGAAAGCGGTAAGGTGATTTGTCTAATGGCTGCCGACCGACAGTTTCAGCGTTCTACCTATGCAGACCGTATTAAGGTTTATCAGACATCCAGCAATGATGGTGGCGAAACATGGGAGCAGCCTCACGAAATATCGGATGCGATATACGATGCTGTATATAAAGATGCTCCTTCAAAGCTTCAGGGTGTGTTTGTCACTTCCGGAAAGGGACTGTGCCTTAAACATCAGAAAAGAAAATCTGTGAATGGAAGAATTCTGTTTGTAATGGTTTGCAAGTTCACGGACGGCCCTTACTGCAATTATATAGTATATTCTGATGATGAGGGAAAGACATGGAATGTGTCGAAAGAAGCGGCTTTTGTTGGCGGTGATGAGGCCAAGCTGGTAGAGGAACATGACGGTACGGTTATAATCTCAACACGCCGTAAAGGTGAGCGAGGTTTCAATGTTTCACGTGATGGCGGACTTACATGGGGAAAAGGTTATACTAACAAGGATTTGTGGGGCAACAGCTGTAATGCCGATATGTTGGTATATTCCAAGGACATATATCTGCATACAATGCCTAACGCAGAGAACCGCAGTAATCTGACGATTTATGCCAGCAAGGATAAGGGAAAGACATGGCCATATAAGTACGTGTTCAACAGCCTTCCTGGAGCATATTCCACTATAGTGAAATGTGAAGATGGCTCAATAGGTATATACTATGAGGATGGAACAATGAGTGACCATTATTCGATGAACTTTATTTCCATGCCATTGGAATGGATTTTAAGATAATCTTCTGGTTGCTTTGTAACCCAAAAAACTCCGGTACTGTCCTGAATGTGAAGTACCGGAGTATTTTGTTTATGTATTATTCTGTTTTTATTTCCTTTGCACTATGCGTGCACCGGCCGGAACACTTTCGGTAACCCATATGTTTCCTCCGATTGTTGCTCCCTTTCCTATCGTGATACGTCCCAGAATTGTAGCGTTTGAATATACCACTACATCATCTTCAAGTATAGGATGTCTTGGTATTCCCTTTATAGGATTTCCGTTTTCATCCATTGGGAAACTCTTTGCGCCGAGGGTAACACCCTGATACAGTTTCACATTGTTGCCTATGATACATGTAGCCCCTATTACCACACCTGTTCCGTGGTCGATAGTGAAATGATGTCCTATCTTTGCACCGGGATGTATATCAATACCCGTTTCGGAGTGTGCCATTTCGGTTATTATTCTTGGTATGAGAGGTACATTAAGAGTATATAGCTCGTGCGCTATTCTGTAGTTTGTGATAGCCCTTATAATCGGGTAACAGCAGATTATTTCGCCAAAACATGTTGCGGCTGGATCACCGTAATAGGCGGCTTCCACATCTGTAGCGAGTATGCTCCTTATTTCAGGAAGATGGCTGATAAATTCGGACGCAATGCGCGCTGCTGTATCACGGCATGGTTCGTTTTTTGTTTCCATTCCGTTGTTTTCTACTCCGAAGCACAGACCTGCCTGTATCTGTTCGGTAAGCAACTCGAACAGTCTTTCCAGATTGACTCCGATATGATAGTTTATGTTCTGGCTGTTGATATTCGACTTTCCGAAATATCCAGGAAACAATATTGCCCTCGACAGGTCGATGATTTCTTCCAGGGCTTTTCCCGAAGGTAAAGGCTCTCCGTCCTTATGTTGGTGGAAAAGTCCGCGGTAAGAGTTGTTGTCCGACAGTTTGTCAACAGTGTCTGTAAGTATGTGCGAATAATCGAATAAAGTCATATTGTCTTAATATCTATTGTAATACAGGCAAAAGTAAACTATATTTTCTTATTTTGATAATAAAATGAACTTTTTTTGAATGAAATAATTGTTATTTGTTTTTCCTAAAGGATAACAGGCAACAAATGGACAACAAGTATTATGCCTGTCATCATGTATTCCGACAATATGTTTATTCTTATTGCTTTTGTTGCGTCACCCAGGGTGAATATACGTTCTGTGGTACCTATAAACGGTTTGTAAACCATTTCGCCAAAATAGGAATGTGGCCCTCCGAAACGGCAATCCAGTATTCCTGCCAATGCCGCTTCAGGATAACCGGAGTTGGGACTGGCATGACATTTTCCGTATTTTGTTACGAATTTTATCAGACTTGGTTTCCCAGCCGCCATTACCATGAGTAATCCAGTAAGCCTTGCAGGAATGTAGTTTGCTACATCGTCGATATGTGCAGCCCAACAGCCGAAGTCTTTGTATCTCTCGTTTTTGTATCCTATCATTGAGTCGAGGGTATTTATCATCTTGTAAGTCATAATACCAGGTATCCCCAACAGACAGAACCAGAAAAGAGGAGCTATAACTCCGTCGCTAAGATTTTCCGCCAGTGTTTCCAATGCTGCGGTACGAACTTCCTGGGCAGTCAGTTGGGATGTGTCGCGTCCAACGATACGTGATACTTGTGTACGTCCCTCTTCCAGTGATCTGTCAACGGCTGCAAATACCATTCTGACTTCATTGATAAGTGTTTTTCCTGCCAGACAGAAAAATACGGCAATGCTCGACACTATTACTCCTATTGTATTATGAAACGAATACAGTACGTCAATAGCCAGCCATGAGATACAGAATACGGCTATGACCAGGAACAGTGCCGTTAGTGCTCCTTTAAGTTTCTTGTGTTCGCCCTTATTGAGTTTTTTTCAAAGAAATGTATTGTCTTTCCGAAGCCTACTACGGGATGTGGCAGCCACATCGGATCGCCTAAGATTTTGTCTAATATAATACCGGCAATAAGCGGAATGACAAATACTAGAAGTTGTATATCCATTCTTTTATAGCGTTTATCAGTTTGTTGTTTTCATCGGGTGTCTGTATAGCTATACGGAAATAACTGTTGTCAAGTCCGTCGAAGTTTGATGCGTCACGGATAAGTATTCCGTGATTGCATGCAAGATATTTTTTTAATGCTCTGGCATTTCCGAAACGCAGTCTGATGAGCATATAGTGTGTGTAGGATGTCCACGGTTCAAGCACTCCAAGTTTTTCAAGTTCGGACGCTACACGTTCACGCTCTTCCAACAGAGCATTGAGGTTAAGTTCATATTCCAGTTTATGTTTCAGTAAGTAAATTCCTGCCGATATGGCTAGTGAATTTACTGACCATGGCTTGACGAACGACCTTATCCGGCTTATTATTGTCGGATGGGCTGTTATGTATCCTATTCTCAGTCCGGGAACCGCAAATTGTTTGGTAAGAGAATGCAAGAGTACGGTATTATGATGTTCCAGTGAGTCGTTAGGATTGAAAAGTCTCTTAGGGGTAAATGCCTCATATGACTGGTCTATTATGAACAGTTTGCCCGGATATCTATCTGCAAGTATTGTAATTCTTTCTTTGTCGTATGCTTCGCCTGTTGGGTTATTAGGGTTACATATCCATATTATTGAAGCCTCATCAGGCATTGTTTCCAACGTGTAGAACTTGAGAAGGCGGTGCGAATTCAGAATACATGCATCGGCATATTCGCTGAATGTTGGTACAAGTATGGCAGAACTGCTGTCCCTGTACGCCTGTGCCAAAAGGTATATCGCTTCTGTTGCCCCATTTGTTGCGCATACCATTTCTTTGTCGATGCCATGTGTCTCAGCTATGGCTTTTTCAAGAGAATAAGGTTGAGGCTCCGGATATGTCATTATATTTTGCATTACTCCTGAAAGATGGGCATACAATCCGCTGTGGTCAACATGTGAATAAACATTCGAGCTGAAGTTTATTTTTATATTGCTATAGTTATATAAATCGTCTCCGTGTCCGTTTATCATTTTTGGTTGTTTTATTATTTGAGAATATCATTATAGTTCAAACTCGGCTACACTGCCGTATGGAGGGACAAATTCAAATGCTTTGCTCATTTCGGTCATTCCTGTATATACTTGTGTGCATACTAATATTCCTCCGTGTGCAAAAAGCAGTACATTTCCTGTTTCTTCCTTTTTAAGTTCTTCCAGAAACTGTGTCACTCTGCTATAAAGGTCAATGAATGACTCTCCACCTGTAGGGCGTACGTGTATGAAATCGTTGAACCAGTCTTGCAACCGTGGGTCTATAATGCTGTCGAAAGGTTTCATCTCCCATTCGCCAAAGTTTATTTCCATTATTCTTTTTTCCCTTATGGCATTTTCAAAACCGCAGAAAGAAGCCAGTCTGGTACATCGAGATAAGGGACTGGTATAGACTTTATCGAAATGCAGACCGTCCAGTTTCTGTTTTACAGCCTCGGCTTCTTCATTGAATGTGTTTCGCAAAGGTACGTCTGTATGTCCGTAGCATGTACCTTGTGGTACATCAACCGATGTATGTCTTGCTATGTATAGTTTCATCTGTATATATTGTTAAGTTAGTGCTGCCATTGTAAGAAGAAAACCAAGTTCGGACAGTAAGAAAACAGCTCCGCAACAGTCGCCGGTATATCCGCCTATTTTCTTTTTCAGATATAGTATCAGGAACATGAATATTGCAACGGGAGTTATCAGTACCCATACGTATTCCAGCGGGAAGAAATACAGTGGAATAATTCCTCCGGCCAATGATATGAGTTTTTCTTTTATGCTCATTCCCGAATAAACAACTTTGGCTTTACTTTCTGCTTCATTGCGAGCATAAGGAAGCAGATTTATTATATGTCCGCAAACAAACTTGCAGAAAGTATCGCCGCATAGTAGTGTTGCAGGTATTACTTCCTTAGGTAATGATGACAATACAGAGTAAACAGTCAGATAATATAAAATCAAAGCAAGCACTCCGTAGCTGCCAATGTGTGAGTCTTTCATTATTCTGAGTATGCTTGTCTTGTCTCTTCCCCCTCCCATACCATCGAAAAAATCGGCAAATCCGTCTTCATGCAAGGCTCCGGTTATCATGATTCTTGATATCAGGGCAAGTATTACGGATATCTCTATGTTGAATAAATGAGAGGCGCCCCAAAACACGAGTGCCATTGCTCCGCCTGTTATCCATCCGCTGAAACTCCAGTAGCTTACAACGTGCTTGAAACTTTCTTCTGGAACTGTCTTTATTTTCCAGAATGGAAGCCGTGTAAAGAACATTAGTGCTGCAAGTATGTTGTTCATGTCTGCTTGTCAAAAATATTTTGTTATAGACGCATTGCTGAAATTATCCATCTCGTTAATCATTCTCACTGCCGAGTCGATTATAGGATATGCGCATACTGCTCCGGACCCCTCTCCCAACCTCAGAGAAAGGCTTAGCAAAGGTTTTGCATTCATGTAGTCCAATATGAGTTTGTGTCCGCTTTCATCGCCTGTATGTCCGAAAATGGCATAATCCTTTACATTAGGATTTATCATTGATGCAGCCAGCATACAGTTGGTCATAATGAAACCGTCCACAATGATTATCATCCTTAGTTCAGCAGCACGGAGCATACCTCCTACTGCCATTACCATCTCGTACCCACCGAAACGCTTCATGACGTTTTCTACTGTATATTCGCCTTTGTAGTTGTCGAGAGCCTGCTTCAGAATATCGTATTTGTGGTTTACTCCTGCATTGTCAAGCCCGCTTCCGGCACCTACACACTGTTTAAGCGGAATATTGGTAAGACAAGTCATCCAGAGCGATGAAGCCGACGTATTTCCGATTCCCATTTCGCCGAAACTTACCACATTACATCCGTCGTTATAGGCTGCTGTTACACATTCTGCTCCATATTCCAGGCATTTTTCCATTTCCTCTTCCGTCATTGCATTTCCGTAAAGGAAATTCCTTGTACCGCGGTTTATTTTTCTGTCAATAATACCTTTGTCCTTCGGCAGGTTATAATCTACTCCGGAATCGACTATAACCAACTTGAAGCCATGCTGTCTGCACAGAAAGTTTATACCGGCTCCACCATGCAGGAAATTGCTTATCTGCTGCCATGTGATTTCCTTTGGCGAGAGGCTTACCCCCTCCTCCACTATACCGTGGTCGGCTGCATACAGAATGTTATGTGGATTTCTGAGTGTCGGTTCAGTCGTTTCCTGAATCATGCAAATCTGCAAAGCCAGCTCCTCAAGTCTTCCAAGAGAGCCTTTAGGCTTGGTAAGGTTGTTTATCTTGTTTACGGCCATATCTTCCAGATTCTTGTTTGCCGTAGGTCTGATGTTAAAGTTTATCATATTATTTAATTTTCATTGGTATTCCACTCACCATAAATATGACTTCATCGGCCTTTGATGCTATATACTGGTTTGCCCATCCTAACAGGTCGGTAAACATACGCTGTACTTTATTCTCGGATGTTCCTCCCATCCCTATTTCGTTGGTTACGAATATGAAAGTTGCATCCTGAGATGTGAACTTGTCAAATTCCGCCTTTACCATCTCCAGCGACTTTTCTATATCCTGTGTTTCGAAATAAAAATTCGTACACCACAGTGTAATACAGTCTATTACTGCTACCCTGCCGTTGATGTCTATATTCCCAAGATATTTTTCTTCCTCTATATTTGTCCAGTTATTGCCCCTTCCAAGCTGATGTCTTTTTACTCTTTCTCTGAACTCGTCATCCCAGATATGTGCTGTTGCTACATAGACCGGATTATCCGTCATTGAGAGAGCCTTTTTTTCAGCATATGAACTCTTGCCGGAACGCTGACCGCCTGTTACAAGTATAATTTTCCTCATAATTCGTGACATTGTCTTGTTTATGGCATGTAAAGTTATATAAAATCAGACAAAAGCTCCATTTAATTATGTCATAAATTGATGAAAACTTACCTCATGAATTGTTGAGTGGACTAAAAAGAGTAATTTTGTACCCAAATATTAAACGAAAGAATATGCCTATAAAGAAAAATAATAATCCTTTTGCTTTCAAGGCCAAACAGAGTGCAAAAAAGAAAAGCAGTGGCAAACGTGTGGGGAAATCAAAACCGGAAAAGGCCAACAATCAGTTAAACAGGCGTGTGAAATAAAAAATGATACGATACATGCAACGGCCACGGCATGATCGTATCATAACTATGATATGGTAATTATTAGAAGTGTCCCTAAAAGAATTTCAATCAATTACTTCTTTATGCTTTTTATTACGGTTGAGGCTATAATCTCACGATACAAAAATAGGGATGCAATGTTACATCCCTATTTCATATATGTTATGTTTCTGCTTATTTCTTGTTACTTGCAAGTCCGGCAGCTTCTACAGGGTGGTCTGTAGTGATATAATCAACATTCAGTTTGAGCATATTTTTGATATCTTCCGTATTGTTTACTGTCCATACGTTCACTTTCATACCAAGATCGTGTGCTTCTTTTACCAATTCAGGCTTCTTTTCGAATACTTTGTAATGATAGTCTATACCATTGATTCCCTTTTCTTTAAGTTCTTTGGGTGAGATATCTCCCTTCAGATATGCAATCTCGGATTCTGGAGTGAGTTGTGCCAAAGTCTCACAAATGTATTTGCTGAATGAAATGTATTCCACTTGTTTTTCCATTCCTGCTTCCTTTACCATTTTAACGGCTTTCTCTGAAATTTCCTTTTCCTGTTCTTTTGTCTTGTGAGGCTTGATTTCCAGTATCATCTGTATATCCTTTAACTTCTTTCCTTCTGCAAGATATTCTTTCAGTGTAGGGATTTTTTCGCCGTTCTTTAGCTTGATTCCGTTAAGCTTATTATAAGGGACCTCGGCAATTGTTATTCCGTTTATGTTGTCATCGTGGTTCACTACAATTACTCCGTCACCTGTGAGCTGAACATCAAATTCCGAGCCATAAACTTTGGCTTCTGCTGCTTTCTGCAATCCTGTAATTGAGTTTTGAGCAGAATTCTCTGTCTTCCAGTATCCGCGATGAGCTATTATCTGTGTCTGTGCCTGTGCAGTGTAAGTCATGAATGCTAATGTGCATCCCAAAATAATGTTTTTTAGTTCCATAATATTTATTGTTTTATATTTTAGTAGATGACAAAAAATAAAATTCTATTGTTAAGCATTTAATTATCAATAGATTATATTTGCAAAAGTCCCTGAAAAATCAGTAACTTTAAAGAAAAGTTAGCCGCTTTCTCTATGAAGACTACTGATTCCAAGGACTTGGCCAAAGTTAACCAAATCCTCCCGATTATGCAATAGTATTTTGGAAAATCGATGAATCCGGCCCGCATTAAGCTTATGGCTTATATGCTGCATGCACTTTGTGTGGTGCAGACTGTGAGCCTTCACAAACTGGCTTCGGCAATGCCTACGTCGGTTGAGCGTGATTCCAATCTGCGCCGCATTCAGCGATTCATCGCCAACTATGCCTTGAACCTCGACCTGGTGGCAATGATGATCTTCTCGTTGCTTCCTGTTAAGAATGGTTTGGTTTTGAGTATGGACCGCACCAACTGGAAGTTTGGAGAGTTCAACATCAATATACTCACCCTCGGTATTACCTACAAAGGTGTTCCCTTTCCATTGCTGTTCAGTCTTTTGAACAAACGGGGCAATTCCAATTGGGAAGAACACAAGGATATCATGGAGCGGTTCATCCGACTTTTGGGACATGACTGCATCGACTGCCTTGTGGCCGACCGCGAGTTCATCGGCAAGGAGTGGATTGGATGGCTTAACGACAACAGGATTCGATACTATATCCGTATTCGGCAGGATATTGGGGTTGTCAAGCCCTCCACAGGAGAAAGAATCAGAGCGTGGTGGCTCTTCAATTCCCTTAAAGTCGGGCAGGAGAAATTCTACTACAAGCTCTTTTTGCATAAAGGGCAGTATGTCTATCTTGCAGGAAGTCGAATCAAAAACTCTGACGGGATACCCGAACTTCAGATCATGATCTGTTTCAACCGACCTGAAGATGGAGTAGCGACCTATAAAAAACGCTGGGAGATTGAAACGGCATTCCGTGCCATGAAATCTTCGGGCTTCAACATCGAGGACAGGACACCCACCTGCGTGACAGAGTGCGTATCACACGTCTGTTTGCGATGGTCTGCATGGCTCTTGTATGGGCGTATCTCGTTGGTGAACATAAAGATATATACGTTAAACCGATAAAAATTCTGAAACATGGGCGAAGGGCTAAGTCATTGGTCAAGTATGGTCTTGAGGAAATCTCAAACGTGCTTTTTCGACCGACATACACACCCAAATTCTATGTATTCAAATTTTTGTCATGTACTTTTCAATTTTATTACAATATTCAGATAAAATAATACTATAATAATTGTCTGCAAAGTATTATTTTTGTAGAAAACTTTAAAGATATGAGAAAAACATTACTTGCTGCTCTCATGCTGATGCAGATGGGAGCAATGGCAAAAGTTGACTTGCCAGAAATATTGAGTGATAACATGGTATTGCAGCAACAAACCGAAGTTAAACTTTGGGGAAAAGCCAAGGCAAATGCCGAAGTAAGTATTAGTCCGTCATGGACAAACAGTATATATACTGTAAAAACCGATAATGACGGAAAGTGGTTGGCAGAGATACAGACACCATCGGCAGGCTATACACCATATACCATAACACTTTCAGACGGAGAGGTGACAACTTTGAATAATATATTGATAGGAGAGGTATGGTTCTGTTCAGGACAGTCGAATATGGAAATGCCTCTGGTAGGTTTCTGGAATTGTCCTATAGAAGATGCTAACGAGACTATAGCGACTGCTTCACAATGGAAGGGAATACGTGTCGCTACAATTGAGAAAAACGGTCAGTTAGAACCTGTAGATAAATGCAAAGGAAACTGGAAGGTAAGTAATCCGGCAAACGCACCGGCATTCAGTGCCACCGCATTCAATTTTGCAATGATGATGAACCGTGTGCTGGATATTCCTGTGGGAATAATAAACTGCAGCTGGGGAGGAAGTACCGTCGAGGGTTGGCTTCCACGTGACATTGTATTACAGTATAAGGATATAAATCTGGAGAAGGATATCCGCAAAGAAAACGGTCATGACTGGTGGCATTACATGAGTCCCACACTGATGTATAACGGTATGCTCAAACCGCTCCAGAACTACACTATCAAAGGTTTCCTGTGGTATCAGGGAGAATCAAACGTAGGCAAACATAAGACATACCACGAACGCCTGAAAACCATGGTAGAACTATGGAGAAAGGAGTGGGGGCTCGGCGAGTTGCCATTCTATTATGTAGAAATAGCTCCTTTCGGTTCAAGGGAAACAAACGGCAGTGCTTTGCTTCGCGAATCACAGTTCAAGGCACAGTCTATAATCTCTAACAGCGGAATGATTTCTACCAACGACTTGGTGGAAGAATACGAAAAGAACAATATCCACCCCAAGAACAAGACCGATGTAGGTAAACGTCTGGCATACATGGCATTGAAACGCACATACGGCTTTAAGGGAATAGAAGATATGGGACCTGTCTATAAATCAATGGAAGTGAAAGACGGTATCGCAATTCTTTCCTTCGAAAATGCAAAGGACGGTTTCAACCGTCTGAATGGTATGGAAGGATTCGAGATAGCAGGGGAGGACAAAGTGTTCTATCCGGCAGAAGCGGAAGTCTATAATAATCTTCAGATTAAGGTTAAATCGGACAAGGTAAAGAATCCTGTTGCCGTACGTTATTGTTTCCGCGATTTCAAACTGGGAAACGTAGCTAATCTTCGCGAGCTGCCTATGTATCCGTTCCGTACTGACAACTGGGAATAATACCGGTCGTGATATATAATTTAAACGCTGTTTAAACGGTATTTAAACATCATTCGAATACCGTTTGAACAGCGTTATAATTTTGTCTATTTTCGTCCGAAATCGGCAGGAATCTCTCCCCACTGGTCAGTCTGCCATTTCAGGATAGGGGTGGAGTAGGTGTTGTTCTTCAGCCAGTTCTCGGCCCTTTCTATATACCTGAACAGTTCCTCTGTTTTGGCATTCCTCACGAGATTAGTCTTGCATTTCTTCTGCTTCACCCACAGCTGTGCATTTCTGCTGTCGGAATATATAGGCATATCCAGATTTTTCTGTTTCAGCAGTGCCAATCCGTGTACAATGGCAAGGAATTCACCTATGTTATTTGTTCCATACAGAGGTCCGAAATGGAATATCTGTTCTCCTGTACGAAGATATACCCCGCGATACTCCATCATTCCCGGATTTCCGCTACAGGCTGCATCTACTGCCATACATTCGAAGTTGAAATTCTCCGGCAGATTTGCTTCCTGCTTTTTTGCGGCGCTTTCTCCGCTTTTTCTTCCTGGAGGAGCCATGAACTCATGAGCAGGAGAAGCAAAGGCGTGCTCTGCTTCCTCCCTCGTATTGAAGGACTTGTAGAGCGCGCCTTTGAAACTTTTTATCTGGAGCTGGCAGTCAGTCCATGAGTCATATACTCCGGGATTGACACCTTTCCAGACTGTATAATATTTCTTTCCGGCCATTTTTACATTCTTTCAGGCACCTCTATACCAAGAAGTCCCATTGCCAGTTTTACTACCTTTCCTACGTTTTTGCTCAGTGCGAGGCGGAACACCTTGACAGCCTCATTTTCTTCGCGCAAAATACTGAAGTCGTGGTAGAACTGATTGTATTCCTTGACCAGGTCATAAGCATAGTTGGCAATGATAGAAGGATTGTAGTCGCTTCCGGCCTGTGCAACAACGTTTCTGAAGTCGGCAAGCATCTGAATCAGACCTTCTTCCTTAGTGCTTAGTTCAATACCTGTATTCAGAGTTTCAGGTATGCTGATTCCTGCTTCAGTAGCCTTTCTTAAAATAGACTGGATACGTGCGTAAGTATATTGAATGAATGGGCCTGTATTACCGTTGAAGTCGATAGATTCCTTAGGATTGAAAGTCATGTTCTTTCTGGCATCCACCTTAAGGATGAAATATTTCAATGCTCCAAGGCCAACAATACGTGCTATATCGTCAGCTTCTTCCTTGCTCAGACCATCCAGCTTGCCAAGTTCTGCACTTGTTTCCTTTGCAGTTTCAATCATTGCTTCCATCAGGTCGTCGGCATCTACTACAGTACCTTCACGGCTCTTCATTTTACCTTCAGGAAGTTCCACCATACCGTATGAGAAGTGAACAAGGTCTTTACCCCATTCAAAACCGAGTTTGTCAAGAAGGATAGAAAGAACCTGGAAGTGATAGTTCTGTTCGTTACCAACCACGTAAATCATCTTGTTGATAGGGTAGTCCTGGAAACGAAGTTTCGCGGTACCTATGTCCTGAGTCATATATACGGATGTACCGTCGCCACGGAGCAGAAGCTTGTGGTCAAGTCCTTCGGCAGTAAGGTCAGCCCATACAGAACCGTCTTCTTTCTTGTAGAAGAAACCTTTTTCAAGACCTTCCATAACCTTTTCCTTACCTTCAAGATAAGTTTCAGATTCGTAGTATATTTTGTCGAAGCTTACGCCCATCATCTTGTAAGTCTCGTCGAAACCGGCGTAAACCCAGTCGTTCATCATCTTCCACAGACCGCGTACTTCAGGGTCGTTTGCTTCCCATTTACGGAGCATTTCGCGTGCTTCAAGCATAAGTGGAGATTCGGCTTCAGCCTTTGCCTTAGCCTCTTCTTCGTTCATGCCTTCGGCCATGAATTTAGCTGTAAGTTCCTTCACTTCAGCTTTATAGTGTTTGTCGAAAGCCACATAGTAGTCGCCAATCAGGTGGTCGCCTTTTTTGCCTGATGATTCAGGAGTTTCGCCGTTACCGTATTTCAGCCATGCCAGCATAGATTTGCAGATATGGATACCACGGTCGTTTACTATGTTTGTTTTAACAACCTTGTTTCCGTTTGCTGCCATTACGTTTGCCAGGGCGTTACCCAACAAGTTGTTTCTTACGTGTCCCAGGTGCAGAGGCTTGTTTGTATTAGGCGATGAATATTCTATCATTACGAGAGGAGAATTTTCGGTAGCTTCTTTCAATCCCCACTTATCGTCTTTGTTGATAGTGTTGAGCAGTTCCACCCACACGCCGGATGCTATAGTAAGATTCAGGAATCCCTTTATGACATTGAAATCTGCAATTGCGGGCTCATTCTTTTTAAGATATTCTCCAATCTCCTGAGCAGTCTGTTCTGGTCCTTTTTTCGACATTTTCAGGAACGGGAATACAACCAAGGTCAGATGACCTTCAAACTCTTTCTTAGTCTTCTGCAATTGTACCATTTTTTCAGGTACTTCCTGACCGTACAACTGTTTGATACCTTCAAGTACGGCAGCTGTCAACTTGTTTTCTATATTCATTTATTATGTGGTTTATTGTTTCTCAAGATTAATAATGCCACAAAGATAATGTTTTTTAGGTTAATTATGGGATATAGGTTTTCAAGTTTTTGAGTTTAGTATAATATTTTATCAGTAAGAGGCTTAATGCTTTAATGTTTGTTCTTTTTTCCATTTTACAGGCGATTTTCCCGTAATGGCTTTAAACTGTTTGCTGAAATGTGCCTGGTCGGCATATCCGGTCATTATAGCCACTTGTCCCATAGAAATATTGGGACTTCCCATGATGATTTTCTGGGCCTCAGCAATTCTCATTCCGTGTATCCATGTGCTGAAATTCGAATTATATGTATCGTTTATATAATTTGATACATACGTTCTGTTTATGCCGAGTTTTACCCCAAGCTTTTCTATGCTTATGTCGTGCCTGAGGTATTCTTTCTCATCAACCCAGTTGTTTATCAAAAGCTTGATTTTTATTGAATCTTTAGCTTTTCTTACTTTGTTGTTCTCATTCATAAATCTTTAATTCCCTTGTTAATAGAATTATATACCATAATTGATTTCCACTCAAAATTAGCCTAATATTTACGCTTATACAAACCGGTTTTCCGTGATTTGTGACTATTTGGTGCTTAATTTGTACTATTGTGTGAAAAATTATGACTAAGTGGTATAAAAAAGCACCGTCATTACAGCGGTGCATGGATTTATGATATGATGCGTTATTTTAGCAATTGACAGAACAGTTTTTTGTTTAGTCGTAAACAAGCGTTGAGAGCATGTCTTCACTGAATATCTCGTTCGATATTTCCAGAAGTTCGCTGGCGGAGATACTCTCTATACGTTTATACACCTTCTCTTTTTCTTCGTATCTGTTGTAATGCAGGAAGCATTTCCCCATGTCGAGGGCACAGTTCTCAAAGTTGTCTGACGCTACTCCCAGTTGTCCTATAATCTGTCTTTTTGCTGCGGACAGTTGGCTATCCTTCATCAGGTTGTCTCTTAACTTTTTGAGCTCTTTTCTTGCCAGTTCGATACATCGGTCTTTATCTTCCGGGTCACAGCCGAAGTAAATGCTGAACACTCCGGTGTCTGTATATGATGTGAGATTTGATTCCACGTTATATACCAGCGCGTTTTTCTCCCGTAAGGCAATGTTGAGGCGGCTGTTCATTCCGGGGCCTCCAAGGATATTGTTCAGCAGATACAGACCTGTTCTTTTTTTGTTGTGCGCATCGTAGGCTCTTGTTCCTATCATGACGTGCGACTGGTGTGTATCTCTGTTTATTGTAATGTCCTTAGGTATATATGGCAGGGGAGAGGTACGTCCGTTTGCCATTTCTCCTGATACGGTAATTCCGTTCGTAAGTCTTTCAATAGATTTCACTGCTTTCTTGAAATCAATATCACCCATTACGAAGAAAACCATATTGTCAGTTCTGTATCTGTTGCGTGTGAAGCGCAAGGCATCTTCCGGGCCGAAGCCGCGCAATAATTCGGGCTTGCCAAGAATGTTCCTGCCCAAAGGATGGTTAGGGAATATCAGTTCCTCGAAATCGTCGAAAATCAGCTCTGCCGGACTATCCTCATAGCTCTGTATTTCGTCGATAATTACTTCCACTTCCTTTTCTATCTGGTTTTCCGGAAATGTGCTGTTGAACACTATGTCTGTCAGCAGTTCGGCGGCACGTAGGAAATGTTGCTTAAGGAACGCGCTATAGACTATTGTTTCCTCTTTGTTAGTATAAGCGTTCAAATCGCCACCTACATTTTCCATGCGGTTCAGTATATGCCATGCACGCCTTTTGGTGGTACCCTTGAACAGCAGATGCTCCACGAAATGTGCTATGCCCTGTTCGTTATCCTTTTCATCACGTGTACCGGCGTTTATAGCGTATCCGCAGTAAATTACGTCTGTAGGACTTGGACAATGTATAATTCTTAATCCGTTTTCAAGAGTATGTGTCGATATTGTTTCCATGTTTAATTTTTTGACTTAATAACAGTCCCAAATATAATCATTTATACAATTATTCGTACTCATACATTTTATTTTGTTGATTGAGAATTTTCATTATTTTCTTTATTATTCAGTTTTACAAATTCACTAGGTGTAAGTCCAAATTGTTTTAGGAAACAAGATGTAAAATATGATGTGGTAGAAAAGCCTAATTTGCTTGCTACTTCATTTATACGTAAATCTCCTTTTGCTAACAATTCTGCTGCTTTCTTAAGGCGACATAAGCGAATGTAATCGTTAGGAGCTAATGAAGTAATAGCTTTAACTTTTCTATATAAAGTAGAAACACTCATATTCATATATTCTGCTAATGTCTCAACAGATAAGTTATTCGTTGATAAATTGTTAATTACATAATTGTTCATTCTTTCGATAAATTTTTTATCTATACTATTGGAGGCAACCCCTATTATATGAGCATGTGGAGAATTTACAAATGTAGTCTTCATAAGTTCTCTATTTGATAATAAGTTTTCTATTTGTACAAGCAAATGTTCTGTTGAAAATGGTTTTTCTATATATGCGTCTGCTTTTGATTCTAATACTTCAATGTGTGCTTGTAAAGAAACTTTTGCTGTTAATATTACTATTGGAATATGACAATATTTAACATTTGATTTTACAGATTTGCATAATGATATACCATCCATAACAGGCATCATTAGATCACTTATTATTAATGAAACAACATGTTCTTCTAGTAATTCTAAAGCAACCTTTCCATTTTCAGCAACTAATATGTTGTATTCAGATATTAATTCCTCACATATAAATCTTCTAACCTCAGGCTCGTCCTCAACAATGAGAAGTGTATATTTTTTATTATCACTTTTTGCATTATCGTGTTTTATATTCTCAACATAATATGGAGAAGTTTCAATACTCTCATAATTATGCTGTTCCAACGGTAAATCTACAACAAAAGAATTCATATCAGTTATTAATGGATCTAAATATAATTCCCCATTATGCATCTTAACTAGAGAACGAGCTAATGGCAAACCTAACCCCGAACCATTAGATGGAACATTAATATTTTCAATACACTGATAAAATGGTTTAAATATTTCTTCTATCTTATTACTTGGTATTTTGTTTCCATCATTATCAATTCTAATCCTTGCTACCAACTCATTATTTTTAGATACTTTTTTTAAATATACATTTATCGTATTATCACAGAACTTAATTGCATTATTAAACAAATTGCTTAATATTTTTAATATAGCCTCTTTATCTGCAACAACTTCTAAATCTTCATTAGGATATTCAATGTTAAAGTTAATATTTTTATTTTTAATTATAGGTGTAAAACGTGTATAAGTTTCTTTCAGTAAATGATTTAAATTTAAAGTTACAAAACTCATTAAAAAAACAGAAGATTCAACTTTTCTAAAATCAAGTAATTGATTTACTAAGTCTAATAGCCTTTGAGTATTTTTTTTCATTACTATTATATTATCATCTTCTACATTTCCTTTTTCATATTTTACAATTCTATTTAAGGAACCCATAATTAATGTCAATGGGGTTCTTATTTCATGAGCTATGTTAGTAAAAAAATTTATTTTTGACAATAGAGATTCTTTATATTTCTCATTTTGTATTTTCTCTATCTGATAAATCTCTCTTATTTTTATTTTCTTTTTATATTTAACATATATTGCTATTAATGTTAATGTTATAAGAACAAAATACATCGAATAAAAAAATGGAGTTTGCCAAAAAGGAGGAGTTACTATTATAGTTAAGTCAGTGATTTTATTTCCCCATTTCTGATTATTCATAGAAGCTTGGACTTGTAATAAATATTTTCCAGGAGGTAGCTTTGTATAATATAATCTCCGTGGTCCTTTATTAATATTCCATTCAAAATCCACTCCATGTAATTTATATCTATACCAGATGTCTTGTGAAGTTGAGTAATTCAATGCTGAGTAATCAATACTAAAGGTTGATTGGTCATATGGTAAAACAATCTCTTTTGTAAATATAACAGATTTATTGGATAATAAATTAAACTGCTTAGTATCTACTTCCTTATCATATAGGTAAAATCCTGTATATAAAACTTCCAAAGGTTTATTTACTGAATTAATAAGTTTCTCAGGAGAAAAAGAAATCATACCATTCACTGTTCCCAAATATATATTTCCAACTAAATCCAAATAGCTAGAATTATAATTAAACTGCTCTAAATGTAATCCGTTAATTGTTGTAAAATTATTTATAATATTTCTTTCTACATCATAATATAATAAACCTTTAGAAGTTGTTATCCACAATATACCTGATGCATCTTCTATGATTTGATAAACAATATTACCAGAATTATATTCATTAGACGATAATGTACTTATAGCATTTTCTTTTTGTCTATCATATAGAAAAAAACCGTTGCCTTCAGTACCTATCCACAGTCTTTTTCTTGAATCTTCATTTATGGTTGTAATGTAATCACTTACAAAGGGAACATGTTCTACATATTTTGGATTACTGTCGTTCTTTATTTTAAACAATCCACGTCCCATAGTTCCAATCCATATGGTTTTATTGAGATCTTCGTAAATAGAATGTACTAATCCCCAATTTAAATCATTAAATTGTTCAAAATTGTCATTAAAAGGATTATACAAATAAAGCCCACCCATTGTTCCTATTAAAATATCATTATTTGATATTTTTTTTATTGATACAATGCTATTAACAAATAAGCCAGAGTTATTTTCTGTACAATAATGTTTAACAATTTTCTTATTATATAAATCATATAAATATATTCCATTATCAAAAGTTCCAATCCATATATTATTC
>JAHLFB010000182.1 GCA_018884025.1 Candidatus Phocaeicola faecipullorum | reverse complement strand
GGATACAGTTATAACTCTACCCGGGTTTTAGGTTTTCCTCAGATTCATGACTGGGTTATATCTGGTTTGAATCTGATGCCGATAACTGGTCAGATTGATACGCGTAAAGGTGAAAGTGGGTGGAGCTCTTCTTTTTCGCATGATGGAGAAATTGTGCAGCCTGGCTACCATCGGTTATTTTTGGATAGATATGGAATATGGGTAGAACAGACAATCACTGAACGTGTGGGATTTTATCGACTGACTTATGCACAAGAGTCACTGGCGAAAGTCTTGCTGGGACTTGGCGGACATATATCTACTTCTACGATGGTGGGTGCACATGCTTTGCGCGTAAATGAAACGGAAATCGCAGGATATTTTGACACCACAGGAAGAGTATGGGGAGGAGTCGATAAGGCGCGGGTTTATTTTGTAGTCCGTTTTGAACGTCCTTTTCGTACATTAAACAGTTGGACTGGAAATGAAAGACAATGTGATATTACTCAGATGAACGGCTCTGCAGAGGTGTATACCATACCAGGGTCTTCTTTTAAGCAGTCACCAACTTCTGGAGTAGAAGCTGATTTTGGGGTGTTGAAGCCTGGTGAACAGCTTTTGGTGAAAACGGCCTTTTCCTATGTAAGCATAGAAAATGCAAGAGAGAATATGGACCAGGAATGTCCTCATTGGGATTTTGAGCAAGTGAGGACTGAAGCATTATCTGTCTGGAATGAGTGGTTGGGTAAAATTGATGTAAAAGGTGGAACCAACCAGCAAAAGATGAAATTTTATACGGACTTATGGCATGTGCTGCTGGGAAGGCATAAAATTGATGATATAGATGGCTCTTATCCGGATTATTTGAAGGGAGGGACAAGAGTAGGAAAAGCTACCCGTATCCACACACTTTCTCCAGAGTATAAGTCACGTATGCTGCCAAAAGGAAAGGATGGAAAAGTGATTCATCACATGTATAATTCGGATGCATTGTGGCTGACTCAATGGAATTTGAATACATTATGGGGATTAGCCTATCCTTCTGTATTGGATGAGTTTTCTGCTTCATTTCTTGAATATGACAGGAATGGAGGGTTGTTGCCTCGTGGTCCGTCTGTAGGTGCATATACGTATATAATGACAGGTTGTCCGGCTACTTCGATGATTACAAGTGCATACCAACGTGGTATTTATCGTAAGTGGAATCCGGAGAAAGCTTTTCAGGCGATGAAAAGGAATCATGAAAAAGGAGGAATGCTGGCTTTTGATATGGACCGGGAGTTGGATTTTTATGTAAAACATGGATATTGCCCGGATGATGCCGGTCTGACCATACAGTGGGCTTTTGAAGACTGGAGTTTAGGGCAGATGGCTCTAAAAATGAAGAAACAGAGAGAGGCAAAGTATTTTCAGAAACGTTCTATGGGCTGGGAAGCTTCCTTTCATCCGGAGTTAAAATTAATGATACCGCGAAGTGAAAATGGTGATTGGCTGCATACGGACCCTCTGTCGGAAAAGGGGTTTGTTCAAGCTAATGCATGGCAGGCTACTTTTGGTCTGTCGCACGATATTCAGGGTTTAGCCCGTATGATGGGAGGAAAAGATAGTCTGGCGGTCAGATTGGATGAGGCTTTTCGAAAGTCGGCAGCAGATGATTTTCTGTTCAGCTATGTAAGTTATGCCAATCAGCCGGGTTGCTCAAGTGCACATGTGTTTTCGCATGTAGGATATCCTTGGCTCACTCAGTATTGGGTACGTCAGGTTGGGAAGCAGACGTATGGAGCTATCACTCCGGAAAAGGGATATACTGGAAATGATGAAGACCAAGGACAGATGGCCGGTGTCAGTGCTTTGATGGCAATCGGATTATTTAGTCTGGACGGAGGTTCTTCCTCACATCCATGCTATGACATCACAAGTCCGGTGTTTGATGAGATTACGATAAAGCTGGATTCTGATTATTATGCTGGAAAAGAGTTTAAAATTGTGACTCATCATAATTCTGAGGTAAACTGTTATATACAAAAAGCTACGTTGAACGGGAAAGCTTATAATTTCTATCAGTTGCTCCATCCAGATTTTGCACATGGGGGAATATTAGAATTGTGGATGGGGGCTGCTCCTAATAAAAATTGGGGGAAATCTATGTCGGAAAAGTAGTTTGGTAAATGACATAAAAGCTACTTTTATGACAGAGTAAATACGAAGTGAACTCGTGACTGGATAACGATTCCTTGTTTTTCCTTGTGTAAGGAGAGGCAAGGAATTGTTGTTTTTATCAGTGTGCTAAGAAGAGACTGAAATGTCTTTATGTAAATCTCTGTTTATTGGAGAGATTTTTATGTTTCCCATGAGGGAAACATAGGTTTCTCAATGTGGAACCGTATGTTTCTGGTTCGGAAAACGTAGGTTTCTCTATGGGGAAACGTAGAAAATGTAAAGGGATTCTTCAAAAAGGGCAGAAATGTTCTATGTTTCATGGTCGTAAGCATGTTCCGTTTATTCCCGAATCTTATTAATAGATATTTTTAAGACTTAAAAATCAGTCTTTAAAAGTGATGAAGAGAAGAAAAATACATATTTTTGTACTCGAAACTAAAATCCTTAAATAAATAGTATGAGAAAAATCGCTGGTTTTATT
>JAHLFB010000181.1 GCA_018884025.1 Candidatus Phocaeicola faecipullorum | reverse complement strand
CCACCTCTTCCCATTCCGAACAGAGAAGTTAAGCTTCGTCACGCCGATGGTACTGCATATTGTGGGAGAGTAGGTAGCCGCCGTTTTAGAGAGAGTCCCCGAAGTTTTATACTTCGGGGATTTCTTTTTTTTCGGCAGTTACTGACCGTAGTGAAAGATGTGAAAGTAAAAATGCACTATATAATCTGATATTTTCGTCATATTAATTCTATTTATAACTTTGTTTATGGCTATAGTGATAAGGAAAGCAGTTTTAGAGGATATAGAAAGAATTATGGATATTTTTTCTATTGCCAGGAAGTTTATGCAAACAACAGGTAATCCAAACCAGTGGATTAATGGTTATCCTCAGAAAGAACTTATTAGTAATGAGATTGCCAATGGGCATTGTTATGTTTGTGAAACTAATGACTCATCTGAAAAAAGAGTTGTAGCTACTTTTTGTTTTATAGAAGGACCGGATCCGACATATTCTTATGTAGAGGACGGTGAATGGCCCGACGATTTACCTTATTATGTTATACATCGTTTGGCATCAGATGGAACTGTTCATGGTATAGCATCTACGTGTATTGAATGGGGACTTGATAAATCGTCGGTTCTTCGTGTAGATACACATCATGATAATAAGGTTATGCAACATCTTCTGGAGAAAAATGGTTTTTCCAGGTGTGGTATAATTTATGTCGCAAACGGAACTCCAAGAATTGCATATTATAGGAAAAGTGAGTAGTTGAGTTTATTATGAAAAAAAACAAATTTCAAATAGAAGTTCCCGGAGGAGCAACAGAGGTTTTGCTTCATACTTGCTGCGCTCCATGTTCGTCTGCGATAATAGAATGTTTGATGCAGCATGGTATTCGTCCTACAATATATTATTGTAATCCTAATATATATCCGTTGGAGGAATATAACATACGTAAGGACGAATGTACAAGGTATGCAGAATCATTAGGGCTGAATATTGTCGATGCTGATTATAACCATTCTGTATGGTTGGATTGTATGAAAGGAATGGAGAATGAGCCGGAGAGAGGAGGACGTTGTCTCAAGTGCTTTAAGATGCGTTTGCGTGAGACTGCCCGATATGCTCATGAACATGGTTTTACTGTTATTACTACAACTTTGGCTTCATCACGCTGGAAAAGCCTTGAACAAATCAATGAGGCTGGACATTATGCTGTAGAACCGTATCCGGATGTGATATGGTGGGAACAGAATTGGAGAAAAGGTGGATTGAGCGAACGGCGTATTGCCATTATTAAAGAATATGGGTTTTACAATCAGCAATATTGTGGATGTGAGTTCAGTATGCGCCGATTGTCAGAAGAAAAGTGATATTCATATGTACAAAAACTCCGCAGTCTTTTCCGGATTAAAGGAACGACTGCGGAGTCTTGGTTCTTGCTTATTTATTGTCTTCTTCTTTTTTTATCTCTTTTTTCTCTATTGGTTTTGAATTTTCCTTGTAAGCCGAGAATCCTTTTACTATAACTCTTTCTTTTTTTGTTTCTTCGTCTTCAGATATAGCGGAACCGAGTTTGTCTATGTTCTCCTTAATGGCATTTCTGGTATCAAAGAAACTGTCAAGGATGAGTTTAAGATGTTCCTCAGGTTCCAGTACACTTTCAGTAAAGAAAGTATGGCAATGCGAATGAATACCTATCTCCTTGTCGCCTTCATTTTCCGCCATAAATACGGTGGTTATGAATGAACTTATATTTACTGCATTAATGACTTCTTTCAGATATGGCAGAACAGGATTGTCGGCATTTATTGTTCCCCACCAAGGATACCAAATCATGACGAAAGGCACTTCGTCTTGAAAAGAAAGGTAGAAGTCATCACCCTGATACATGAATCCAATATTTCCGTCTTCATTTTTTTCAGGATTACATCCCATTTTCTTTAATGTTGACAATATCAGTTCTTCTGTTGATACCTGAGAAATGGGATTAGTTACAGAGGTATCATTTTTTATGTAATTGATGATTTTTTTCTCCCTTCTCCATGAAAGATAAATTATTATGGCTGGCCAAAGTGCCAAGGCTAAAACAGCTACAAGGGTTGTGATGTCTGAAATGTTGTTCATAATACAAGGTTTTAATGATTCTTACTTTGGTATAAAGATATGAAAAAAGATATAGAATTAAAAGGAAGAATGAAAAAATAACAGCTTAATGATACGTTATTTTATCTTTATAATGAAAATAAACGGAGATTTTTAGTTAAGTTTGCATCCAGAATATACATATATCATTAATGAAAGAATTTGTAATATCCGAAGCACAGACCGAGAAGGCTGTATTGGTGGGCCTGATAACCCAAAACCAGAACGAAAGAAAGACAAATGAATATCTTGACGAATTGGCATTCCTGGCAGAGACTGCCGGTGCCGAAGTCGTGACACGTTTTACTCAGAAACTTGATACTCCAAACTCCGTGACATACGTGGGTAAGGGAAAACTTCAGGAGATAAAGGAATATCTTCTGCAGATGAACGAAGAAGAGGAAACGGAGATAGGTATGGTGATATTCGATGATGAACTTTCCGCCAAACAGCTCAGAAATATAGAAAACGAACTGAAGGTGAAGATTCTTGACCGTACTTCGCTTATTCTTGATATATTTGCCATGAGGGCACAGACCGCAAACGCCAAGACTCAGGTAGAGCTAGCACAGTATAAATATATGTTGCCAAGACTGCAACGTCTGTGGACACACCTTGAGCGTCAGGGTGGTGGTTCCGGTGCCGGAGGTGGTAAAGGTTCTGTGGGGCTTCGTGGACCTGGTGAGACCCAGCTGGAAATGGACCGTCGTATCATCCTTAACCGTATGGCGTTGCTCAAACAGAGACTTGCAGAAATAGACACTCAGAAATCTACACAGCGAAAGAATCGCGGACGCATGATACGTGTAGCGCTCGTGGGATATACAAACGTAGGAAAATCAACAATAATGAATCTTCTTGCAAAGAGTGAAGTGTTTGCAGAGAACAAACTGTTTGCCACACTCGATACTACAGTGAGAAAGGTGATAATAGAGAACCTTCCGTTCCTGCTTTCTGATACTGTAGGATTTATCCGTAAGTTGCCTACCGACCTTGTTGAGTCGTTCAAATCAACTCTTGATGAGGTGCGCGAGGCAGACCTTCTGGTACACGTGGTAGATATCTCACACCCTGATTTTGAAGAACAGATACAGGTGGTGGAAAAAACAATATCAGATATAGGTGCAGGAGGAAAGCAGAGTATGATAGTATTCAATAAGATTGACGCCTACAGCTATGTGGAAAAGGCAGAGGATGACCTGACTCCTAAAACGAAGGAAAACATTACACTGGAGGAACTGATGAAGACTTGGATGGCAAAGATGGACGATAACTGTATCTTTATCTCTGCCAAGGACAAGTCGAACCTGGAGGATTTCAAGAATATGCTGTATAAGAAGGTACGCGAACTGCATGTTCAGAAGTATCCTTATAACGACTTTCTCTATCAGACATACGATTTAGGCGACGAGGCTTAAGTTACAAGTTGACAAGGTCTCCATCCGGAAGGTAGCCTTGTCAACTCGTCAACTTGTTAACTCGTCAACTGAAATAAGAAAGCATACTAATAACTAGAAACTCAATAACTCAAAAACTTAAAAGAATATGGCAACACCAGAATTTAAGTATCAGCCAATGTTCGAACACGGACATGACAATACAGAGTATTATCTGCTTACTAAGGACTATGTTTCAGTAAGCGAGTTTGAAGGTAAACCTATCTTAAAGATTGAAAAAGAAGGTTTGACAGCTATGGCTAATGCGGCTTTTCGCGATGTATCTTTTATGCTTCGCCGTTCGCACAACGAACAGGTTGCAAAAATTCTTACTGACCCAGAAGCCAGCGACAACGATAAATACGTAGCATTGACATTCCTTCGTAATGCTGAAGTTGCAGCTAAAGGTGTACTTCCTTTCTGCCAGGATACAGGTACTGCTATCATCCATGGTGAAAAAGGTCAGCAGGTATGGACTGGATACTGTGATGAAGAAGCTTTGTCACTTGGTGTTTACAAGACATATACTGAAGAGAACCTCCGCTATTCACAGAACGCTCCTCTTACAATGTACGAAGAAGTGAATACACGTTGCAACCTGCCTGCTCAGATTGACATCGAAGCTACTCAGGGTATGGAATACGAATTCCTCTGTGTAACTAAGGGTGGTGGTTCTGCCAACAAGACTTACCTCTATCAGGAAACTAAGGCTATCCTTAATCCGGCTACTCTTGTTCCTTTCCTTGTAGAAAAGATGAAGACTTTGGGTACAGCAGCTTGTCCTCCATATCACATCGCATTCGTAATCGGTGGTACTTCAGCTGAAAAGAACTTGCTGACAGTGAAACTTGCTTCTACTCGTTTCTACGATAACCTGCCTACTACAGGTAACGAATACGGACGCGCATTCCGCGACGTGGAACTTGAAAAACAGGTATTGGAAGAAGCTCACCGTATCGGTCTGGGTGCACAGTTCGGTGGTAAATACTATGCACACGATGTACGTATCATTCGTTTGCCACGCCACGGAGCATCTTGCCCTGTAGGTCTTGGCGTTTCTTGCTCGGCTGACCGTAACATCCGTTGTAAAATCAACAAAGACGGTATCTGGATTGAAAAACTTGATTCAAATCCAGGTGAACTGATTCCTGAAGAATTGCGTCAGGCTGGTGAAGGTAACGCTGTTAAGATTGACTTGAACCGTCCTATGCCGGAAATTCTTGCAGAACTTGACAAGTATCCTGTAGCTACTCGTCTTTCTCTGAACGGTACTATCATCGTAGGTCGTGACATTGCTCATGCAAAACTGAAAGAACGTCTTGACCGTGGTGAAGACCTTCCACAGTACATCAAGGATCATCCTATCTATTATGCCGGTCCTGCCAAGACTCCAGCTGGTATGGCTTGTGGTTCTATGGGACCTACAACAGCCGGACGTATGGATCCATATGTTGACTTGTTCCAGAGCCACGGAGGCAGCATGATTATGCTTGCTAAAGGTAACCGTAGTCAGGCAGTTACAGATGCTTGTAAGAAACACGGTGGTTTCTATCTTGGTTCTATCGGTGGTCCTGCAGCTATCCTTGCTCAGAACAACATCAAGAGCATCGAGTGTGTGGAATATCCTGAACTTGGTATGGAAGCTATCTGGAAGATTGAAGTTGAAGATTTCCCAGCATTTATCCTCGTTGATAACAAAGGAAACGATTTCTTCAAGCAGATTAAGCCACGTTGCGCAGGAAACTGCAAATAATATTTTACTTGACGAGTTAACAAGTTAACGAGTTGACAAGAATTCGCCGGATTGCAAGTCCGGCGTTTCTTT
>JAHLFB010000180.1 GCA_018884025.1 Candidatus Phocaeicola faecipullorum | reverse complement strand
ATGCAGAAGTTGAAGAAAAAATAATACACATTATTTTTTGATATAATAAATCGGGCTGAATACCGTTTAAATGGTGATTAAACATTGTTTAAACGGTGTTCAGCCCGAACTATTTAGTAAAGAATATACTTCTTTCGCATTTCCTTATATTTTTTCAAATCATCATTCCACGCAGAACGTATTTCCTCTTCCGATTTCCCTTTTAGCATATCGAGTCTTACCTGATTTGTTCCCATCAGCAGGTCAAACCATTTGGGACGGGTAAGGAACGATTCTGATTTGTTAATCTTCTTGAACTCACGGTACATTTCGATGACATATTTCAATGAAAATCCGTTCAGTCCGCTGATGTCGGTTTTTCTAAGGTCGAGTCCATGGCACGCTACGTTTTTGTGCAAAGGATTTTTGTCGAATCCTTCCAATGCTTTCGGAGTAAAAGAAAAAGGAAACTTGTCTTTGGGTAATAAGGGTGAGCCAATCACCTGGAATGGAAAATATGTTCCGCGTCCTACACTGACAGATGTAGCCTCGAACAGGCATAGTGAGGCATAGAGAGCTATGGACTGGTCATTAGGCAGGTTAGGTGATGGTTTTACCGGGAGTGAATACGGGTCGCCATGTTTCCATCCTTTGATTTGTATTACTGAGTAGTTGCACTTCAGATTGTTGCCAAGCCATCCTTCACCGTTTATCATGCCTGCCAGCTCGCCCATTGTACATCCGTGAAGAACCGGTATGGGTAACATGCCTACGAAACTCTTGTATTCCTTTTTCAGTACAGGACCGTCAACATAATCGCAAGGGTTCGGGCGGTCAAGCACTATCAGCTCTTTCCCGTTTTCGGTACATGCCTGCATTATATAATATAATGTACTGATGTATGTGTAGAACCTTGCTCCCACATCCTGAATGTCGAACACTATCATATCGATATTCGCAAGGTCGGTTGCAGAAGGCTTTTTGTTCTTTCCGTAAAGTGAGATTATCGGTGTTCCTGTTTTTACGTCCTTGCCGTCCTTAACGGTTTCACCTGCATCGGCCTTACCTCTGAATCCATGTTCGGGAGCAAACAGTGCTACAGGTTTTTTGCCAAGCGAGCATAAAGTGTCAAGCAGGTGGGTACTGCCTGTCAGAGATGTCTGGTTTGCTACTAAAGCTATCTTTTTTTTGCCTATGAGTGATGTCAGAGTCTCAATCTGGTCTGCTCCGTTTTGGATATTTTTGGCATTACATATGCCGGAGAAAGAAATTAATAGTAAAATAACAAGATATTTCATGATAGGACGATAATATTTATTAGTTTTGTAAATCGAATTAATAATACGCAAAGATAAATAAAACAATGAATCCTATAGAATTAATAGACAAATATTATCCGGAAGATAACGAACTTAAGAAAATATTGTTGAAACACAGCCGTTCGGTAGCTGATAAGGCTTTGGCAATGGCACGAAAACATCCTGAACTGAATCTTGACACGCAGTTTATAGAAGAGGCTGCAATGCTGCACGATATTGGTATATTTCTTACTGATGCCGACGGTATATTCTGCTATGGAACTTATCCGTACATATGTCATGGCTATTTGGGTGCTGATTTGGTACGGAAGGAAGGATATCCGCGTCATGCTTTAGTGTGTGAGCGCCATACAGGTGCCGGCCTTTCATTGAAGGCTATCATAGAGCGCGATTTGCCGGTCCCTCACAGAGACATGCTTCCGGTAAGTCTTGAAGAGCAAATCATATGTTTTGCGGACAAGTTTTTTTCAAAAACCAAACTGGATAATGAAAAATCGCTGGAAAAAGCTCGCAAGAGTATAGAAAAGCATGGTGAAGAAGGACTGGAGAGGTTTGACAAATGGTGTAAGATGTTTCTCTAATGCCGGTTTTGTCGTAAAAATACATTAAAAACTTATTGCCAATAGTGTTATTTAAGTGATAATGCTTACTTTTGTATCGCTTATCGCGAAAAAGATATATAATGACATCATTTAAAAGAACTACATACATATTTATAACATTGTTTCTGTTAGGACTTGTTTCCACTTTCTACGCCGAAGCGCAGCGTGTAAGGGGAAGACGTTCGGGCAGAAATGTGTCATCCCAGGTAAAAACGGATTCCTTGGGTCTCGACTCGTTGAGACTCGATTCTCTGTCTGCAGATTCACTGTCGGCCGATTCGTTGCCATCCGATACAATGGGAAAGAAAGATGCACTCGACGCACCTGTGATATATGAAGCGAGCGATTCAATCGTCTTTACAAAAGGAGGTTTTGCACATCTTTACGGTTCAGGAAAGGTCAATTATCAGAAAATTGAACTTACATCAGCTGTCATTACAATGAATATGGACAGTAACACCGTGTATGCCAGAGGCGTGAAGGATACAGCAGGAGTAGAATCGGGTTTGCCGGTTTTCAAAGATGGCGAGACACCGCACGAATCGAAGATTATGCGATATAACTTCAAGACTAAGAAGGGTTTCATCAACAGTATTGTTACTCAGCAGGGTGAGGGATACGTTACCAGCCGTGATGCCAAGAAAGGTGCTGAGGATGAGATTTATATGCAGCACGGACGATATACAACGTGTGACAATCATGAGCATCCGCACTTCTATCTTCAGCTTTCCATGGCTAAAGTGCGACCAAAGAAGAATGTAGTATTCGGTCCGGCGCATCTTGTGGTGGAAGATGTTCCGTTGCCTATTGCAGTTCCTTTCGGATTTTTCCCATTCAACAGCAGTTATTCGTCAGGTTTCATCATGCCTAGTTATGGTGATGAACTTAATCGTGGTTTCTATCTTCGTGATGGTGGATATTATTTTGCCATTAGCGACAAGATGGACCTGAAGGTGCTTGGTGAAATATTTACAAAAGGTTCATGGGGACTTTCTGCAGCATCAAACTATAACAAGAGATATAAATTCAGTGGTTCGTTTAATGCCAGCTACATAGTAACGAAGACTGGTGATAAAGGAATGCCGGATTATTCGGTGTCGAAAGATTTTAAAATACAGTGGAGTCACCGTCAGGATGCAAAGGCCAGCCCAAACAGCTCGTTCTCGGCAAGCGTTAACTTTGCAACAAGTAGTTACGACCGTTCAAGCTTGAGTAGTTTGTATAATCCACAGCAATATGCTCAGAATACTAAAGCGTCAAGTATAAGCTATTCACGTAGTTTTCCTGAGATAGGTCTTAATATTTCAAGTTCCTTTAATATCACACAGAATACTCGTGACTCATCCATCAACATGACATTGCCGGATATAAACATATCTTTGAACCGTATATATCCATTCAAACGCAAGAAAGCTGTCGGCGATGAACGTTGGTATGAGAAAATCTCATTCCAATACACTGGAGCTATGACAAATAGTATAAGTACAAAGGATAATCTTCTTTTCAAGACTCCTTTAACACAGTGGAAAAACGGTTTTCAGCATAAGATTCCTATTTCGGCTACTTTCAACTTGTTTAAATATATAAACATTGTACCTTCGTTCAACTACACTGAAAGATGGTATCTTAATAAGATTAAGAGAAGTTATGACCCTACTCTTAATACTTCCGATCATATACGTCGTGATACTATAAACGGTTTTAACCGAGTATATGATTACAATATGTCTGTGCAGATGAATACCAAGCTTTATGGTATGTATAAACCTCTCTTTATGAAGAGTAAGGAAATACAGGTACGCCATGTGTTTACTCCTACCGTAAGCTATACATATACTCCAAACTTCGGAACAAAACGTTTCGGATATTATGACACATATACATACACCGACGAGCAGGGTGAGGTACGTACTGTAGAATATTCTCTCTATGAAGGTATGACATACGGTGTGCCGGGCAAGACCATGTCGCAGAATATCTCATTTTCTGTCGATAATAATATCGAAATGAAGATGAAATCCGACCGTGATACGACAGGTTACAGAAAAATCAGTCTTATCGACCAGTTGGGAGCATCTATGTCGTACGACGTTGCCAATAAGAAATGGAGTGACCTGAGTATGAACGTTCGCTTGAAGTTGACAAAGAACTATACATTCAATATGAACGCATCGTTCGCTACATATGCCTATGAATTCGACAAGAATGGAAATGTAGTAGTTGGCGACCGTACAGAATGGTCTTACGGACGTTTCGGACGATTCCAGGGATATAGCGGCTCGTTCTCTTATACATTGAACAACGATACTTTCAAAAAACTTTTCGGAAAGAAAGAAGAAAAGGATGATAAGAAGGAAGGTGAAGAAAAGGATGAGGAGAACAGTGAGGAAAATACAGAGGAAACAGAACAGAATAACTCTAATATGAGGAAGACCGAGGCTGCTACTATCGGTGCAGATGGATATATGGCATTCAAATTTCCTTGGAGTATCAGTTTGAGTTACAGCTATAGCATACGTGAGGATAATTCGGACAAAAAGAAGATAAACATAAAAACCATGCGTTACCCATATAAACTCACTCACTCACTGAATGTGTCAGGTAATTTTAAGATAGGTAGCCGATGGAATATGAATTATTCTACTGGATATGATTTTACTACGAAAGAATTGTCTATGACAACACTGAATATTACCCGTGACCTTCACTGCTTTAATATGAGTTGCGGATTGGTGTTCGGACCATATACTTCGTATAATTTTAGTATCCGTGCCAACTCCAGTATGCTTACGGATGCCCTCAAGTGGGACAAACGAAGCAATACCGGTAGTTCTGTAACATGGTATTAATCTCTTACCAGTCAATAGCTGTCTTTCCGTTTTTTACCAGATAATCATTAGCTAGGCTGAAATGATGATTGCCGAAGAAACCGTTGTGTGCCGATAAAGGCGATGGATGTACTGAGGTTAGTACCAGATGTTTGTTTCTGTCGATGAAGGCACCTTTCTTCTGCGCATAAGACCCCCAAAGAATAAAAACCAGATTTGATTTTTCTTCGGCAAGTTTTCTGATAACTGCGTCTGTAAATTCTTCCCAGCCCTGTCTTTGGTGTGAGCCTGCCTGATGGGCCCGCACTGTAAGTGTAGCATTAAGTAATAAAACTCCCTGTTCAGCCCATCTGGTGAGATTACCGCTTTGCGGAATAGGTTTACCCAGATCGTTGTTTATTTCCTTGAAAATATTTACTAATGATGGAGGAGGTTGTACCCCGTCGTTTACAGAGAAACACAGGCCATGGGCTTGTCCAGGACCATGATATGGGTCTTGTCCTATTATTACTACTTTTACTTTGTCAAAAGGACATAAGTTGAATGCGTTGAAAATCAGTTTTCCCGGAGGATATACTGTTGTTTCATGATACTCTTTCCTGACGAAATCTGTCAGCCGTATAAAATAGTCCTTTGAGAATTCAGGCATTAATGCTTCCTTCCATGTTTCTTCTATTTGTACGTTCATGCTTTTTTATGTTTATGTGATTTAGTGGAACAAAGGTAACATTTTATATATAAAAAAACAACGGGATTCCTGTTGCCGGTTACCGGTGTAGGAATTCCGTTGCTGGTATTTAATCTCGTTTAGTTGCTTATATAAGAGTCATCCCATATTCTTCACATTCTTTTCTCATGCTCTCAGGCCATATACTGGCTTGTATTTCCCCAATGTGTGCTTTTTTCAGATATAGCATACATAGGCGAGACTGACCTATACCTCCGCCTATACTGAGAGGTAGCGAACCGTTTAGTAACCTTTTGTGGAAATACAGTTCTTTTCTGTCTTCCTTGCCGGAAAGTTCCAATTGACGCAACAGTGCTTCTTTGTCAACACGGATACCCATTGATGAAAGTTCTATGGCGCGTTCCAATACCTCGTTCCAAACGAGAAGGTCACCGTTCAGTCCGGGCAATCCTGTTTTAGGATCTATTGTAGAATAATCATCGTAGTCAGGAGCACGAAGGTCATGTGGTTCGCCGTTGCTTAATTTACATCCTATACCAATTATAAATACGGCACCGTATTTTTTTGTTATCAGGTTTTCTCTTTCTTTTGGAGTCTTGTCAGGATACATTTGTAAAAGTTCTTCCGAATGGATAAAATGTATGTCGTGAGCCAAAAATGATTTTATTTGTGGATACATTTCACATATCATATATTCAGTACGTCGCATAGCAGAATATATTCTCGTAACTATGCTTTTCAGAAAATCCACATTTCTTTGCTCTGGTGTGATAGTTCTTTCCCAGTCCCACTGGTCAACGTAAAGCGAATGCAGGTTACCAAGTTCCTCATCCGCGCGTATTGCATTCATATCTGTATATATACCATATCCCGGACCGATATTATAGTCGGCAAGTGTCACCCTCTTCCATTTGGCGAGTGAGTGTACCACTTCAGCCTGTTGGTCTCCCAAGTCCTTGATAGGAAATGACACGGCACGCTCCACTCCGTTCAGGTCATCATTTATACCCATACCCTTGAGAACGAACAATGGTGCTGTTACGCGGCGGAGTCTGAGTTCCGATGATAGGTTTTGCTGGAAGAATTCCTTTATCTGTTTAATGCCAAGCTCAGTCTGTTTCATGTCGAGCAGGGCTTTATAGTTGGTTGGTTTTATTAAGTAACTCATGATTTGTTTGGTATTAGTTTTGTTGGCAAAGATAGGTATATTTTGTAAATATGCAATTATAATTGCGAAAAACTTATCAAATAGTTTGTATTTTTATTTAATTGGTGTAGAAAATGTCACTATTAATAGCTGTAGTTGAACTGTGTGTGAGTTTTTACTCAATTTTATTTTATAATTCCGATAAACTTATTATTTTTGTATCGCTTTTAGAAAAAAGGTTACAAGCACCCATAGTTCAATGGATAGAATAATGGATTCCGGTTCCATCGATTGGGGTTCGACTCCCCATGGGTGTACAAGTATTAGAGTGCGTATTACGTTGATTATACAAGATGATTTTAAGTATAGTGAGTGTAATTCGCACTTTTTTTATAGAATAGATTATGAAATATACTTTTGAAATTTGTGCCAATTCGGTGGAAAGTTGTCTGGCGGCTCAGGAGGGCGGGGCACATCGTGTGGAATTATGTGCTTCGATGCCGGAAGGAGGGACTACTCCTTCCATAGGAGAGGTGAAACTTGCGCGACGATTGTTGGATATAAAGCTTCACGTGATAATACGTCCTCGTGGGGGAGACTTCGTTTATTCTCCTTTGGAACTGGATATAATGGAAGAAGATATACGTGCTGTGAAAGAAGCGGGTGCGGATGGAGTGGTGTTCGGATGTCTGACACCGGAAGCAGAACTTGATATGCCTGCTATGAAACGTTTGGTTGAGGCTGCTGAAGGGATGAGCATAACATTCCATCGTGCATTTGATTATGTGCTTCGCCCGGCTGAAGTGATGGATAGTCTTATCTGGATGGGAGTGTCCAGAATACTAACTTCCGGTCAGCAGCCGACAGCTATACAGGGAACAGATTTGCTCGCCTCATTGGTTAAACAGGCTGCCGGCAGGATTATCATAATGCCTGGTTGTGGAGTCAATGAGAGCAATATACGAGATTTAGCAGAGAAGACAGGTGCGTCTGAATTTCATTTCTCAGCGCGCGAAAATAAAGAAAGCCGGATGCTCTATCGCGATCCGGCTCTGTCTATGGGAGGAACGGTGACAGTAGATGAGTATCTCACTCCGGTAACTACCGCTGCCCGTGTACGAAATACAATAAGTGCACTTACAGACCGTTAATGGTTCTTATGAGTTGTTCCCCGGTACCTATGGTGTAACCGTCTATCTGGAACACTACACGGTTGAATGTATCGCCGATAATGAATATTGGCAGATTTCCTCCATTTGACAGTTTCATGTTCTGTGAAATCTCGTTTCTTACTTCATTATCGGTGTCTATTCCGTAAACTATATTAGAAGGAAGATTTGGGAAATCGGTTGGAGAGAATTTCCTGTAAGACTTTTCGTCCGGGAATAACAGTATCATTTTGCGTCCCCATTTTTCAAATTCTTTCTTTTTTATTTCTATGTCTCTCAGTGCATGGTTGGTAGGTTCCTGACCGGTGCCAAGTATGCCGACAACGAAATATCCTCTTCCTGTAGTTGAGAGTATGGATGTTTCTGTTTTTGTGACAGCATCTGTATATTTCAGTTCAGAGTTGAAATTTCCGATAACTCTTATTTCTTCAGCATTGTCACGCATTTTCAGTTCTATCTTTGTTTCTTTGTCTTTTTCTACAGTGAAGAATGAAACGTTACTCATTACACTTCCGTTTGCAAGACGGCTGCCTGTTACCAGCATATAATATCCTTCTTCTATCCTTGTACCATTCTTCAGCAATGAATTCCATGTCGCATTTTCAGGATAGTTCAGCAGTTTGAAGCTTCCGTTTTCGTACTTAGATATGGTGAAATGTGTATAATACTTAGGATCGTCCAGTCGTGGAATAGGTTTGTATGTAGCTCTCAGTGTGCCTTCAGGAGTTTTTGACGTTGTTGAGATTTCAAAGTCAGCCTGATAAGTATTGCCATTGTTTATGTAATAGATATTTCCTGTCACAGCATCTTTCCATGCCTGTATGTTGAGGCTTCTTGCTGCAGCTACAAAGAATATTTCGCGTGACTGTGTATCTACAACCCTGCATTTCCATGTTCCGATAGGTGAGGTAGGAGAGGCGCCTTTGTTAAGGTCATTTCTTATGGTAATGCTGTCCGAACACCATTTTACAAGTGTTTGAGGATTTGATGTAAACTCTGTTTTCAGACTTTCCGGTATTTCTTTCTGAAGAAATGAACGGTATGGAGTGAGAAGTTCATTGGCTACACGCGGACAAAGCACATATTCCGTACTGGCTTCTTCCGGAGTATTGTACAGATGGTCTTCAAGAACACTGCATGGAGTATCTCTCAAATCTTTGTCTGTTATTGTTTTCAATAAGTCTATAGCTTTTCTGCACATTTGGTTTTGTGTAGAGTTGCTCAGAAATTTCATTATTTCTGCGTAATTACCCCTTGACTTGACTATAAATCCTTCTATTTCTTCGTATTTCAGATTGTTTTCCTTGGCAAACTTACTGATAATATCTTTATCGGGGAATGTCGCTACATATGCATTTCTGATAGAATCTTCCTGGTGCAGCCTGATATTGTTCTCATTTCGTTGTTCTTCTGATACTGAAGGGAGGTTTGCATTTTCCGCCGGAGGAACGATATCCATGTTTTCACAATATGCTTCGTTTACATTATGTTTCAAGACTATATCGACAGTCTTTTCCTTTCCGAATGATACTTTTCTTATGCCGAATTTGTCGCCATATGAAGCATATACCAGCATGTCACCAAGTCCTGCTGAGAGTGAAACCTGTCCCTGTTCATTGCTTTTCTGTTTATAGACAGTAAAGAACTCAGCATAGTTATATAGCTTGAACTCTACATTGGCTCCTTCAATAACGTTTCCATTGCCATCTTTTACAGTTACTGTTAAAGACGATTTGTCTGCATAATTACCGATTATGTTGATTTCTGTATAATTTGCAGTCTGAATCATCTTTTCTTCCTTACCGTTATATGAGCCGAATACTTTTGTGTGCATCAGCATTCCTCTGCTTGCAGGTGAGTTGAACCATCCGAGATTAAGTACAGGTTCCGGTTCACATGCTCCAAGGAAACACCATTTTCCGTCCACCCATGCTTCTACCCATGCATGATTGTCGTCTGTATGAGCCCATCTTGGTGTATATACCTGACGTGCCGGAATACCTATAGCTCGGAGTGCTGCAACTAATAGTGTAGATTCCTCACCACATCTTCCGTAGGCTGTTTTTATTGTTGCCAGTGGTGAACTTGTACGGCTGTCCGATGGTGTATAAGTAGCTTTCTCATGACACCAGTGGTTTGTTTCCAGTACCGCATCTTGCATTGAGAGATGTTTCACTCTTGGCCATAATTCTTTTTGGAAATATTCCCTTGAATTGTCCAGATTTTCGTTGTTGACTCTTATTGGGAGTACAAAGTGTCTGAAGATATCTTCCGGGATATTTTTACCCCATGATGACGATTCCCTTATTTTGAATGAAAGCCGTATATTGTTTAGAAAGAACTCTCCCGAATTGTCGGCTATATCACTTAGTGGCATATATGCATATAGAAACTGCAATGCCTCTTTCTCTTCGGATGTCATTTCCTTGCTGAATATATCGAATAAATTCCCATTTTTCAGAATTGTCTGTTTCTCAGCAAAGTCGTTTTCTACCTTTAGTCTGTAGTCCGAATCGTTAATAAAATGTTTTTCATTATTGCAACCTGTCCAAAGCATACATACTGAGGCAAGGCTTATCGAAAAGAATAGATGTCTGAACATAACTGTGTCTTTATAAAAAAATCCTGCAAAACATTAAGCCTTGCAGGATTTTATAATGTATTAGAAATAATCTTTATAGAGGCTTATACTCAACGAATGCTTCCATTGCTTCGTAGCATGCCAAGCCTAATCCGTCATAAAGTGAGGCTGTTCCGCGGTTACGGTCCTCGCTTCTTTGCCAGAACAGACGTTCATCGTTGCCAAGGAACGGTGCGCTTTCCATCTGTGACTGGTGCTTGAGGATTGAGTTACGTTTAGCACGCAATTCTTCCGGACTCAAAGGTACAGCCATTTCGATGTTCTCGATTTCCCATTCAGCCCATGCGCCACGATACATCCATATTCTACAGTCGTTAAGCCATTCAGCACCGGCATTCTTTTCTTCGTCGATAGCGGCGAATACTGCATCAGTACATACTCGGTGAGTTCCATGCGGGTCGGCCAAGTCGCCGGCCACATAAATCTGATGAGGTTTTACTTCTCTCAGAAGGTTAAGAACGATTTCGATGTCAGGCAGACTGATAGGGTTCTTTTCTATCTTTCCTGTCTCGTAGAAAGGAAGGTCGAGGAAGTGACATCTTGACAAAGGAATATTGTTGTAAGTACATGCTGTACGTGCCTCACCTCTGCGGATAAGTCCCTTGATTGTAAGAATATCCCTTGAGTCCATATCGCCTTCTTTCTTTTCGGCAAAGAACTTCTTGATTTCGGCATACTTGTCGCTGATAGTCTGGTTCTTGCTATCGTCGAACAACTGGTTAAAGCCATTGATGAAGTGCATGAATCTTACAACTTCTTCATCGCCTACGGCAATGTTACCCGAAGTCTGGTATGCTACGTGTACTTCATGTCCCTGCTGAACGAGTCTTCTCAGTGTACCACCCATTGAGATAACATCATCATCCGGGTGCGGAGAGAATACGATAACTCTTTTCGGGAACGGTTTGGCTCTTTCAGGACGGTAAGTGTCGTCAGCGTTAGGTTTTCCGCCCGGCCATCCTGTTATTGTGTGCTGAAGGTCGTTGAACACCTTGATATTTACATTATATGCAGAGCCGTAAAGAGCAAGCAGTTCGCTCAGACCATTATCGTTGTAGTCCTTGTTTGTGAGCTTCAGGATTGGTTTACCCAATGTCTGGCACAACCAAACGATAGCGCTTCTGATAAGCTTGTTGTTCCATTCGCAGTTTGTAACGAGCCACGGACGCTGTATTCTTGTCAGATATGCTGCAGCCGCAAGGTCTGTACAAACCACTGCGTTTGTGTGCATCTGAAGATATGATGCAGGCAGTGTGTCTGTAATCTTTTCCTCTACAGTCTTGCGTATGATTTCTGCCTTGTCTTCGCCCCATGCCAAGAGGAATACCTTTCTTGCGCCAAGAATGGTTTTGATACCCATAGTGATGGAGCAAGGAGGAAGATTGTCAACACCAAGATTGTGTGCAGCTTCCGAACGTGAAGTGCTGTCAAGCAATATCAGACGTGTAGATGAACTGGCTTGTGAACCCGGTTCATTCATACCTATGATACCTTTTCTGCCTATTCCCAAGACAGCAATGTCGATACCGCCGAATGTCTGTATTCTTTGTTCATATAGTCTGCAATGGTCGATTATTGCATCCTGTGGGATGCTGCCTTCCATTGTGAAGATATTCTGTCTGTCTATGTCAACCTGTGAGATGAACTGTTTCATCAGATGGCTGAATGTACTTCCTGCACCTTCGTTGATAGGGTAGAATTCATAAAGGTTGAAGAGTATCACGTTTCTGAAACTTACTCCTTCGTCTTTATGGCGGCGTATCAATTCGGCAAACAATGGTCTAAGTGATGAGCCTGTACCTAATGCTATAGTGCAGAATTTTCCTTCGCGCTGTCTGTCCTGTATCTTTGCTATTATTTCGCTGGCTATTTGTTGTGTACCTTCGTCCATTGATTCGAAAATGTTGGTTGTTATCTTTTCAAATCTTGTGATGACAGAACGTTCCACAGCATTTTCCGGCTTATAATAACGTGTTGATACGTTATTCAGCGAGATTTGCGATGTAAGATTAGTTCGCATAGTTTCTCCTGTTTTTATAATTAGAGATTATTTCTTTCTATATCCTTAAAGTATTTGTAAGTACCTACTTTAAGTTCGTCAGTAGCAGCTTCGTCGCATACGATTATACCGTGCTGGTGCATCTGAAGTGCGCTGATAGTCCACATCTGTGTGATACCGCCTTCTACTGCATGCTGCAATGCGCGTGCCTTGTTGTGTCCGTTACAGATAATCAATACTTCTTTAGCAGAAAGAACTGTACCTACACCTACAGTAAGAGCAGTCTTAGGAACTTTGTTTACATCGTTGTCGAAGAAACGTGAGTTTGCGATGATAGTATCTGTAGTAAGAGTCTTGACGCGAGTGCGTGAAGTTAGTGAAGAACCCGGTTCGTTGAATGCGATATGACCGTCAGGACCTATACCGCCGAGGAACAGGTCGATACCTCCGAATTTCTCAATTTCCTTTTCGTAGTTAGCGCATTCAGCTTCAAGGTCGGCAGCATTACCGTTTAATATATGTATGTTTTCCTTGCAGATGTCAATGTGATTGAAGAAGTTATTGAACATGAAAGAATGGTAGCTTTCAGGATGTGATTCAGGAAGTCCGACATATTCATCCATATTGAATGTAACAACATTCTTGAATGATACTTTACCTTGTTTATTCAGTTCGATAAGTGCTTTATACATTCCAAGTGGAGATGAACCTGTAGGAAGACCAAGTACGAAAGGTTTTTCTTTAGTAGGGTTTGCTGCGTTTATTTTGTTTACAACATAGTTTGCAGCCCAATTAGAGATTGACTGATAGTCAGGTTCGATAATTACTCTCATGATTTTTTTTGTTTTTGTTAGTTTATAATTTAGTTAACGATTCTCCTGTAATAAAAATATTTTGATAACTATGCAAAGATACCTATCATAAATTAGAAAGGCAAATAAAAAAAAAGATTTTTTAAGGGCGAGATATTAAAAAAAACTATTATTTTTGTAGCATATACTATAAAAAATATAAATATGGGACAAAGGCTACTGGATGAAATTAAGAAAGGCACAAAGAGTGCAACGATGAAGCGTCGTATTATTACACATTTCATATACAATGGAGATGCAACTATAACGGATCTTTCAAAAGACATGGACTTGAGTATTCCTACAATTACGAAACTCGTGGATGAAATGTGCGAGGACGGATATGTAGATGACAACGGAAAACTGGAGACCAATGGAGGAAGACATCCAAATCTTTACGGATTAAATCCTGACGCAGGTTATTTTTTGGGTGTAGAGACTGAGAAAACCTATTTAAGTTTTTGTGTTGTCAATTTCAGGGGCGAGATTGTCGATTTCAAAACAAGGATTCCATTCAAGCGTGAAAATACTGTGGAATGTCTCGACACATTATGCAATGAGATTTTGTCTTATATTAGTTCATTACCATATAAAAAAGAAAAATATCTGAATGTATGTGTTGCGTTACACGGCCGTGTTAACCCGGTTACAGGATGCAGCTACGGTACATTTAATTTTGCGCAAACACCTATAAGCGAGATGATAACTGACCGTATAGGTATAAATACATGTGTTGACAATGACAGCAGAACGACGGCTTACGGTGAGTATATGCTTCATTCCGTCAAATGTCCTAAGAATGTAATATTCATCAATCTTAGCTGGGGACTTGGTATGGGCATAATAATAGACGGAAAGTTGTATAGCGGTATGTCCGGTTTTGCCGGTGAGTTCGGACATAATTTCGGATATGATAATCAGCAGATTTGCCATTGTGGAAAGAAAGGATGTATCGAAACGGAGGTATCCTGCTCTGCTTTGTACCGTAAATTCATCGAAAGACTTAAAAATGGGGAAAGCTCAGTTCTTCTGAAAGAGAAATCTATTGACGAGATTGAGTTGGATGATATTTTTAATGCGGTAGAGAGAGAAGATGTTCTGGCTATAGAGCTGGTGGAAGAAATAGGCCATAAGCTAGGACGTCATATCGGCGGACTGATTAATATCTTCAATCCTGAGCAGGTTATTATAGGTGGAGATTTGTCAAAGGTTGGCGATTATCTCCTTCATCCGGTAATCTCTGCAATAAGAAAACATACACTGAACATGATGTATCGTGATTCGGATATAGTATTGTCCGAGCTGAAGGAAAAGGCGAATGCCATCGGTGCCGCCTTATTGGCTAGAAGTAATCTTTTTGTTTTTTGATATTGTTATTTTATTGACGAAAAAGAGGCCGTCCGGAAGTGATTTCAGACGGCCTCTTTTATGTTCATTTGCAAGCAAATTATATTTTATGCTCTGCTTCTATACTCAGAACTTGATGCTTGTTCCCAGAATGGATTATAATTCTCCTATATCGAATTTTTCGGGATGTTTACCCTTGAAATCTTTAAAATAGAGTTTTATCTCACGCATATCCTTGTCTATATCTCCTGTCGGCATTATTGCTTTGTTGGCATAGATACATTTCTTTTCGTAGTCAATACCTATCAGGACTATCGGTATTCCGGCACCGTTTGCTATGAAATAGAACCCCTTTTTCCAGTTGGGGTTTGCCGAGCGTGTGCCTTCAGGAGTTATTGCAAGATGGAATTTGGAACTTTTCTTTATTAATTCTACAGTCTGTTCCACCAGTGACGTACGTTTGCTCCTGTTTACCGGTATGCCTCCCATACACCTGAAAAGATATCCCAAAGGGAAGAAAAACCACTCCTTCTTCATGAAAAATCCTGATTCTCTTCCTATGGCGCCTAAAAACAGTTTGCCTATTATCAGGTCCCAGTTTGTGGTATGCGGAGCAGCGCAGATGATACATTTGTCATAATCGGGGACATTTACCTCTGCCTTCCATCCCATAAGTTTGAAGTATATGAAGCTGAAAAGTGCTTTCTTCATATCTTGTAGTTATGGGTGGCTTACTTTTCGTTCAGTTTGTTGAACACTTCTTCTATCTGTTTGTTGAAATCTTCTTTCAGTTTCTTGTAAAAGCCTTTCACATTGCCCGGTTCAGTATGGCTTATGCGGCTTATTATGTCAGAACGCAGGTTAAGTGTCTTTTCCACCAGGTCTGCTATAGCCTCGCGTCTTTCTGCCTCGGCAGTCATTCCTTCTATGATACACATACCTACAGTTACTTCAGAAATATAATTCACATGTTTTTTTAAGTCTCTTCTACTAGCCATAATTCAATGATTTTAATTGATTAATAAAAATGATTTTGTTGTAAAGATAGTGTTTTTGCCGGAATATCAACAGCTTTTTGTCAAATATTATTCCTGTGGTATATTTTTTTTATCTGTCATTTTCGTATTTCCGAAAAAAAGGCGAAATTTGCACGGATGAAAAAACTCGCGTGTATGCGTTTGACGATGTTGCGTGAGGACGCAAAAAGTCCTCAGAAAAAACGACGAAGCGTTTGGGAGAAAATGACGAAGCGTTTTATGTGAAACGACGAAGCGTTTTTTATATTGAAAATATACATACACCTTTATATAAATAAATATTAGAATTATGACAAAAAGTGCATTACAAATTGCAAGAGCTGCTTATCAGCCAAAATTACCAAAAGCACTGACAGGTGCGGTTGCTGTGAAGGAAGGTGAAGCTACACAGTCTGTAGCTGACCAGGAAGCTATCAAAAAGTTGTTCCCTAACACATACGGAATGCCTTTGATACAGTTCGTTGAAGGACAGGCTCAGAACACTGCCGAAATGAACGTGGGCGTTATCTTGTCAGGTGGTCAGGCTCCTGGTGGTCACAATGTGATTTCAGGTCTTTTTGACGGTATCAAGAAACTTAATCCTAACAACAAACTTTACGGATTTATCCTTGGCCCTGGTGGTTTGGTTGACCATAACTATAAAGAACTTACTGCTGATATCATAGACGAATACCGCAACACAGGTGGTTTCGATATCATCGGTTCAGGACGTACAAAACTTGAAAAAGAAGAACAGTTCGAAAAAGGTTACGAAATCCTTAAAGAACTTGGTATCAAGGCTTTGGTTATCATCGGTGGTGACGACTCTAACACTAACGCTTGTGTATTGGCTGAATACTATGCTGCCAAGAACTATGGCGTACAGGTAATCGGTTGTCCTAAGACTATCGACGGTGACTTGAAGAACGAAATGATTGAAACTTCATTCGGTTTCGATACTGCTTGTAAAACTTATTCAGAAGTTATCGGTAACATTGAACGCGACTGTAACTCAGCTCGTAAATACTGGCACTTCATCAAATTGATGGGACGTTCTGCTTCTCACATTGCTCTTGAATGTGCTCTTCAGACTCAGCCAAACATCTGTATCATCTCTGAAGAAGTTGAAGCTAAGAACATGTCACTTGACGATGTTGTAACTTACATCGCACAGGCTGTTGCTAACCGTGCTGCAGAAGGAAACAACTTCGGTACAGTTCTTATCCCAGAAGGTCTTATCGAGTTCATCCCTGCCATGAAGGCTCTTATAGCTGAATTGAACGACTTCCTTGCTGTCAACGGCGAAGAATTCAACAAGATTGAACCTAACAAGCAGCGTGAATATATCATCAGCAAACTTTCTGCTGAAAACTCTGCTATCTACGCTTCTCTTCCAGAAGGTGTAGCTCGTCAGTTGTCACTCGACCGCGACCCACACGGAAACGTACAGGTATCACTTATCGAAACAGAAAAACTTCTTTCTGAAATGGTTGCCAAGAAACTTGCTGCATGGAAGGCTGAAGGTAAGTTCGTAGGTAAGTTCTCTGCACAGCACCACTTCTTCGGTTACGAAGGACGTTGCGCTGCTCCATCTAACTTCGATGCAGACTACTGCTACTCACTCGGTTACACTGCTTCATTGCTTATAGCAAGCGGTAAGACTGGTTACATGTCATCAGTACGCAACACTACTGCTCCTGCTTCTGAATGGATTGCAGGTGGTGTGCCTATCACAATGATGATGAACATGGAACGTCGTCACGGCGAAATGAAACCGGTTATACAGAAGGCTCTTGTTAAACTTGACGGTGCTCCTTTCAAAGCATTCGCTGCACAGCGTGAAACTTGGGCTAAGGAAACTGCTTACGTTTATCCGGGTCCTATCCAGTACTTCGGTCCGTCTGAAGTTTGCGACCAGCCAACCAAGACTCTTCAGTTGGAGCAGGCTAAATAATATCGGTTTATGACTGATAAAAAATAATTGCCAGAAATCACCACAGCAAAGCAACAGAGTATGTATGCTCCTGTGGTGATTTTTTTACGACAGTATGTATTTGTGATTTTTATTCTCTGTTTGATTTTATAACGATAAAAGCATTGACCATGATTAAAGAACCGAATGTTTCTGTGGAAAAGAAGACTGTAAGGAAACCGTCAGCCAGACGTAAGACGTCGCAAACGGTAAAAGGCGGTGGACGCAGGACTAAGACTAAATCTCCGGCGACAAAGGAACAGGCTTCAGGTAGTAAATTGTCTGATACAGCACATTATGTACTTATGGGGATAGGAGCATTGGTTTTCGTGGTTGGTTTTTATTTCTTTTTCATACGTCCGTATTCATACAGATGGAAGCCATGTTACGGCATGAAAGCTTATGGTGTATGCCTGCCTTACGGATATGCCGTACACGGTATAGATGTTTCGCATCATCAGGACGAGATAGACTGGAAAGCGCTTAAAACAGTTCAGTACGCCCAGTTTCCGGTGCGCTTCGTCTTCGTCAAGGCTACCGAGGGAGGAGATTTCAAGGATAAAGCTTTCGATTATAACTTTGCTGAGGCAGACAGTATGCATTTCATACGTGGAGCGTACCATTTCTATAACCCAAATACAGACCCTGTGAAACAGGCTGATTTCTTTATAGGTAATGTAAACCTGAAGGCAGGAGATTTGCCTCCGGTTCTGGATATAGAAAAAAAGCCTAAGGACGTTGATAAACTGAAGAAAGACCTGCTGATATGGCTGGACAGGGTGGAAAAACATTATAAAGTAAAACCAATATTATATACTTCGTATAAATTCAAGAACAAATACTTGTCCGATTCTGTTTTTAATACATACCCATATTGGATTGCGCACTATTATGTCGATTCTGTGAGATACGAAGGCGAATGGAAATTCTGGCAACATACAGATGTCGGTTCTATGCCGGGAATAAACGAGCAGGTCGATTTGAATGTGTTTAACGGCTCAATGAGCGACTTACTGGAATTAACAATTAAGAATTAATAATTACTATTTGCTGGTTGCCAACAACTAATAACCAACAACTAAAAACTAATTATCACATGAACATTCTGATGAATATACTCTGGATAATCTTTGGCGGATTATTCGTATGTCTGGAATATGTCGTTTCCAGCATCCTTCTTATGGTTACAATCATAGGAATACCTTTCGGAATACAGACTTTAAAATTGGCTTTGCTGGCTCTTTTCCCATTCGGGGTTAAGGTTCAAAGTACACCGTCCGACGGAGGATGCCTGAGTGTATTCATGAATCTGTTGTGGATACTCCTTGGAGGTGTATGGATTGCGCTGACACATCTGCTTTTCGGCGCTTTGCTTTGTATCACTGTCATAGGAATACCTTTCGGCATGCAACATTTCAAACTTGCGGGATTGGCTCTTACTCCGTTTGGAAAAACAATATCCTGACAATATACATTTATTTTAACCAATAATACATTTTAATTGATGACAAAATTCTCTCGTGCGTTCTGGACAGCAAACATGTCGGAACTTTTTGAACGTATGGCCTATTATGCCATCTTTATTGTAATTACACTTTATCTTTCTAACACATTAGGTTTTAACGACATTGAGGCTAGCCTTATTTCCGGTTTGTTCTCCGGAGGACTTTATTTCCTTCCTATGTTCACCGGAGCTTTTGCCGACAAGATAGGCTATCGCAAGGCAATACTGATAGCCTTCACTCTGCTTACTGTCGGTTATCTTGGATTGGGTATGCTACCTGTAATGCTTGAATCGGCAGGATTGGTAGAGTATGGCGAAAAAACTCATTTCACAGGACTTGAAACAAGCAGTTTGCGTCTGCTCATCGTTCCGGTAATGATTATATTGGTTATCGGAGGTTCGTTTATCAAGTCTATCATTTCCGCATCCGTGGCAAGAGAAACCACCTCTGAAACACGTGCCCGCGGATACTCTATCTTTTATATGATGGTCAATATCGGTGCCTTCACCGGCAAATGTGTTGTTGACCCATTACGTTCCATAATTGGTGACGAAGCATATATTTATATTAACTTCTTCTCCGCTACTCTCTGTTTCGTGGCATTGCTGACTATATTCTTTTTCTTCCATTCAGCCAATACTTCCGGCGAAGGAAAGAGTATGGCTGAGGTGTTCCGTGGACTTGGCAAGGTGTTCACCAATGGCCGTCTGTTGTTGCTGATACTTATCGTTACTGGTTTCTGGATGATTCAGCACCAGATGTACGCTACAATGCCGAAGTACGTTATCCGTATGGCCGGCGAGACAGCAAAGCCGGGATGGATAGCCAATGTAAATCCTTTCGTGGTAGTAGTATTTGTAAATATCATTACAAGGTTTATGGCAAGACGTAAGGCTCTGACCTCAATGGCGGTAGGAATGTTCCTTATCCCTCTTTCAGCACTGATTATGGCATCGGGAAATCTTTTTGAAGGAGATATGTTCGGTATGCATCCTATTACTGTGATGATGATTGCCGGGATAGCCGTACAGGCACTTGCCGAGTGTTTCATTTCTCCACGATATATGGAATTTTTCTCGCTCCAGGCTCCTAAAGGCGAGGAGGGACTATATCTGGGCTTCAGCCATCTGCACTCATTCCTTGCCTCAGTAATAGGTTTCGGTTTGTCGGGTATTCTTCTTACTGCATATTGCCCTGACCCTGCACTGTATGATTCCGTAGAAGCATGGAAAGCCGATGCTGCAAACGCGCATTACATCTGGTACTGGTTTACTGGTATTGGTGCCATTTCGGCTATTGCGCTTATAATTTATGCAAAGGCTACAAAGAGAGGAAAATGATATTCTGTTCAGTGAACGGCTGCTGAACGGGCAGTGAACATATTTTGAAAATGAGAAGACGCATAATGAATGGGGTTGAGGCCATTCGTTATGCGTCTTCTTATTATGGGGTTTTGCAAAGCTTTTTCAATACTTTCTCTAATGGTTTTCAAACGGTCTTTAAATGATATTTAATCAGTGTTAATGTTATATCTATTCTATTCTTTTATGAATACGGAAAGTACAAACATGCATATACTTGGAATAGTAAGCACGAAAGTAAAAAAGCTGGCTATAGCAATGCCAAATGAGTGTTTTATTCTTTTTTGCATAAGATCGACTTTGCTTGATCTGTACCTGTCGCTTCTTGATAAAACTTCATCAAAGTTCCTGTAAGCAAATATACCTATTGGTATAGACATTATTATTGCTATAATGCATGTAGCAATAAAAATAACTTTTCCTAAAAGATTTATATCTTCACCATTATCAGATATTGTGTAACTGCAATGTTTTAATGCAAAGTATCCTAAAAATATTGATAAGGTAAGGAATGCGTATATGCCATTGGCAAGAATGTAGAGTAATGTTTTCATTTTAGTCTGAATTTTTTACATATTTCGTTAGCGTCATCGTAATTATATATTACATCATCACCATCGTAAGATGTAGAAGGTAGTAGTAGAGCAACTAAAGTTTTCTTGAACTTTGGGCTTAATTCTGCTCCTTGATAGTCTAAATGTATCAATAGCTTTTTTATGGCATTATTATTCTTGCTATGTATTTCGTTTATTTCGTCGGTCGCCCAATGACGCATGATTGATGAATATCCAGTACCAGCCCAATATCTTGGAGATGCGTTATTTATTAGTGGATAGTTAATAAGCGACATAGCTTTTATTATATCTTCTTCCCCTCCATTACTATAAATATAGATTAAGTTCTCCAATACTGAGTTTGCGTAATAACCTTCATCTTTTAGTCTGTCTTTGGAAATGTTTAAAGCAAAAATGAAATCTTTGTTCTTTATCATGTAGTCGATTTCAGCAATAGGCACATAATCAATATTCATACCTTCCTCGTCCATAATCTTATATGCCGTTTCAAAATCGTTTTCATTTACATATTCCATTAATCTTTTTTCCAAAGAATCGTATTTTTCTCTTTCTTCGTTTCTTCTGTTACCATCAACACAGTCATAAATTATGGCAACGACTAAGAAAATAAAGAAAACAATCAAACACCCAATTTTATTCATGATTTTATTCCTTTCCAAAATAGAATAATTTACCTAACCAGCTCATTTTCTCGTAGTTTACATCTTTCTTGTATTTTTCCAACAATGCAGTCTGTCCTTCTATTGCTACTTTTGTTGACATTTCTGTCTTATACATATCCAATTCATATTGTCTGTCGAGCTGTTTCATTGTTGAATCCCATTCCCTCATGTCCTGCTCATGTTTTAGCTTTGCTTCCGGATTAAGGCTTTTTATATATTCAGAATATATTTTGTCAGCTTCTTTTTTTGCCTTCGAATCCGATGGTATATTCCTGTATATAGCCATAGCTTTTTTAGAAAATCCTCCAATATTATCTCTTTCTGTACCTAATGTGGCTTTAAAGTCATTCAGCATTATATCGGAGTTATTTTCCATATATTTTTCTATAGCATCAAACCTCATTTTAGAAGATTTCTTGTACAATGCCTGACATTCCTTTGGTATTGAATTTAATATAGCTAATGCTTCTTCGTATTTATGATTATTAATGTATCCGACAGCTTCATTCAGTAACAATTCTCCATTAGTATTATAATAATTGATGATTTTCTGTTCAGTTCTGCTAATGAGATTTGTTATATCTGTATCATTTGTAGAAATAGAAGAAATGGCATTCATTATAGCTAATTCTTTTGAATCGCCTACGCCAATAATCGTTTTGTTTATTGAATTGAATATTTCTCCTGTCAGGATATTTCCAATATAGATTGTGGCACTATAATTAATTTTATGTTTCTGGGGTAGGGTAGAGGTTATATCATAGTTGATTTCTGTCAAAGTCGGAGCAACTATGATTTGTGGATTAACGCCTTGTGATGCTATACCATTATGTGTTATAATATTTATAATCTTTGATTTCAGTAATTCTGCACTTTCTGATGGCAGATTGTTTTGTACAATAACGCTTAGTGCAATATTGCCATTAATTGGAGATACAGTTTTACTGATATTGGATATTTTATTGGTTACAACAGTTTCTTGTGTAGTCGGATTGAATGTCGGCTTATTGTTATTTTTATTTTCCGAACATGCTCCACATCCACATAAAACTATACCAAACAATAGGATAATCTTTTTCATATATAAGTGATTAATTTATGATTACTAATGCATTACCTAATCCTTGAGAATTGTTGCTTAACTGTAATGAGAATGTTTTGAAGAATTCTTTTCTGAACTTTCCTGCAAACTCGTATGCATTAAACTGAGTTCCATCATCCATTACATTTGATATTCTTACATTGGTAAATGCTATTTCTTTTTTTGTATTTGATACCATGTTTGCGCTGCCATTTTTAGCATTTGTTATTACCCAGCGGCGAATCCAGTCAGAATATGTATCTCCTTCATTATTATACATGTCCGATAAGCTGATTGGACAGTCATTGCTAAGAGTAACTCTAAATGAGATTTCTCTACCATTAGTTACTATATCAGTGAAATAGTTTCTTAGCTGAGGCTCAAGTGTTTCCAAATCTTTTGTAATTCCTTTTTCCAAGTATTCATCTAAACTCATATCAAGATTATTTTTATTTGCTACGGCAATGACTTTATCGGAATATACATCTATGGCTGACAATGCTATATTGATATACGATTTTCTTGAAGTCCTTCCTGTTATAACATTTTCTTGATAGTCAAGTTCCAGTATTATATCGGGTGAAACTGTATTCAGAAGAAGTGTCTTGGCGTCTTTTACAATATTGTCAGCTTCATCCAAAATTTGTCTGTCATTTATGGCTTTAAGTGATTGTTCCAGATCATTCAGAGGATATCCTATTTGTATGAAATACTTTTGAATAGCCGAGATTATACTATTTGACTTTTCACTTTTTACTATAAATCCAGATATATCTCTTATTATAGTTTTCTTCCCATTGAAAGTATTGATTGTAAGGCATTTCTCGTCCTTTAACATTCTGTCACTTGGGATAATCATCAGTTTGGGTTTTGCCTGATTGATGACATTAACGGTGTTGTCTTTGTTTTCCGAAATGCTAATATCTGTAATATTTTTTTGCTTGTTCCCTTGTCCACAAGAAACACAGCAAAAAGCTAATAATATATAGTAAAGGTATTTCATAATATTCTATTTGGAATTATCTGGTGAGTGATTTTACTTTCTGAATATCATTTTTAGGATTGTACCTCCAATTTTCCTTTCCAAACCTTGTTTGGTAGTTGGTATTCCTGTCTTTCTTGCAACTTTCTGCTTTAATGCAGTAATTCCTATAGCTCTTTTGAGTGAGAAAGATACTCCTGGTATTTTCATAATGTATTTTTTATGGTAATTGACCTGAATTGGTTATTGTTTAAGATAAAGTTTGTTTCAAAAGCTTATTTTAAGGAAATAGAATCCGTTATTGCTGTTTTTACTACTATATATATCCCATGAGAATGTATAAGAATTATTAAGTATTACTTCTCTGTTATTACTTATTATTTTTCCATGATGTGTAGTACCTTCACCAATATTTATATATGAAGAGCTATTACTCCTGATATAATTTACATTGTCAGTGTAAACAATGGAATAACAACTTAAATTTTGGAATAGTTTTTTATAATGTTCAAGATTTTCAATATCGCAAAGAATCGAGAAACGATTATCTGTAGTTGTTTCTCCTTGTGATTTTTTGAAATATTTGAGTTCAATTGCTGCACTATATCTGTTTTTCCCATTGTATATTGATAACCAAATGTCACATCTTGCTTTTTGATTATTACTTTTCCATGTTTTACTCTCTAAATCTATTTTTTTCTCTAATTCAATTTCGAAACGGTCTTTTATTTCGTATTCATATAGCTGACCAATACTTTTGAGAATTACGGAGAATTGTAATTGCAATGAAGCTTCATTATAAACATCGATATTGCCAGATGCTATTTTATTACATAAAATCTTATATGAGGTATTTATTATCTCATTAATTCTTTCTTGAAAATTGGGTATATTATGCTCCATTATTATTTATTGGTTTTAATTTATAATTTTTCTACTAATAGTTCTATAACAAAATATTATTGCTTTCTATTAATGGAATACTTAAATATCAAAGGCAGATACAATAATTAATCAGAAGAAAAATATTATCTTTTTATTAAAAAATCTCGTCATTGGAATTAAATACCAATGACGAGTAGTTTTGAAGTAAATAAGGTATATTTAAGTTTATATTTAACTTCAATAATATTTAATTATAGACATTAGTTGAAATTTTATAATGAATTATTTATTATTTTGCAGTTTTTAACATAGCACGCAATGATGCTATACGTTGTTGGTGTGATGCTAATGCTGATTGTTTTAAGCGAATTTCTGATTCTATGTGGGCAATAACAGAAGCTTTTTCTTTGCGGTAACTATCTTTAGAACCTTTTTGTGTTGCTCCTGCAATTTTTGCTGCATAACGTGCACTGGCTTCACTTTTACGTGAACGAAGAGTTGCAATAGTAGTGCGTAATTGTGCAATTCTACCCTTTTCAGTTTCAATTGAAGCCTTAATACTTTCTTTACTCATAACTATGTGTTTTTCTATTTCTCTATAAGCCCCCGAATTCGACATTACTAAATTATACAAAGAAAGGCGTGAGGCTTGTCATGCTGTTCATCGCAACTCGGTATCGCCAAACACCTTACAGAAATGAACAAAGACAATTAACCCACGCCTGAATGTAGTATCGACCGATATGGAGATACCATACCGGGTACATATACAAACAGAAAATGAGCGTAATATTGTCCTTTATCCTTCTGTTTTAGAAATTGGCGATTTCAGTTGCAGGATAAAAGCAAAAAACGCATTCTTTACGTCCAACCATTTCTCCGGTCGAACATTGCAAATATAACGTTTTTTGTTAATATTACGCTCTGTTGGTATTTATTTTTTCAAAAATATGATTAATTCATGTATTGTGTAAAGTCCAAATTAGTCCATTTATTTATTAGTGAACGTTTACTGAACATTCAGTGAACGTGTGCTGAACAATGAAAAAACGCATAATGATGAAGGAGGGAATACTTTCATTATGCGTTTTCTGATATTACAAATTGTTCTTAAAAAAAGTTTTTTAATATTCTAATGGTCTTCGAATGACATTCTAACACTATTCGAATACTATTTAAACGCTATTTAAGCAGTATTTAAATGCTATTTAATAACATAAGAAGAACCTCTATTTCTTATAAAGTATCAGTCCGGATAATGTTAACTGAGCGTTCATTCACCGTTCATTGCCCGTTCGGTAGAAATTATCATTCCATTATAAGCTTTACTGCAGCCCAGTTGTTTTTCTCGCGGTAATGTACAAACCTGAGGCCGAGGCTTTCCCCTTTGCTACGGATGGCATCTATATCCTGTACATAGAATCCGCTCATGTATATTTCCGAGCCTTTGTGCATACATGCTGTATAGGCGGCCATATCGTTCAGGAGGATATTTCTGTTGATATTTGCTATTATTACATCGAATGGCTTGCGTCCTTCCAGGAGCGATGCGTCGCCTAATTCCACTGTGATATTGTTTATGTTGTTAAGTGCTATGTTGTCGCGTGAGTTGTTTACACACCAGTCGTCGATGTCTATAGCTGTTACCGGATCTGCGCCTCTCATGCTTGCAAGGATTGCAAGAATTGAAGTTCCGCATCCCATGTCGAGTACAGATTTGCCTTTCAGGTCGGCATCAAGCAGTTCGCCAAGTATTGAGCTTGTCGTTTCGTGATGTCCTGTTCCGAAAGCCATCTGTGGATTTATTACGATGTCGTATTCTGCCTTAGGATAATCTTTATGGAAAGTGCTATGTATCACACATCTGTTGTCAATAACTATGGGTTGGAAGAAGTTCTTTTCCCATTCTTCGTTCCAGTCCTTGTATTCAGGTTCTGTGATGGTGTATGTTATCTCTGTATCTGGAATAGGGAAGTCGGCTATTATGTTTTTGAGTGCTTCTTCGTCGAAAAGTGACTGTTGTATATAGGCTTGCATGCCTCCTTCGCATTCTACAAAACTTTCAAAACCAATCTCAGCCGTAAGTGCGGAAAGGATGTCTGTTGCAGTTTCATTGCATGGATTTACAGAAAATGTAACTTCAAAGTATTTCATATGTGGATATTTTTTGTTTAATTTATGTCTGCAAAGATAATAAAAGAATGATTGGCATAATAATGTTATTTACCTTTGTTTATCTTGATATTGTGAAATAATAAATTTAAATATACTATATTTCGAATTAATTGTTTATCTTCGCATAAATGAACTGTTAAAATGTCATATATATGGAAAGGACTGTATTTAATAAAGCCCAACTTGAAATGCTTGAAATTATGGCAAATGTGCGTTCGGAAAAGGAGTTGGATGAACTTAAGCATGTGATATCTGAGTATTATGCTAAGCGTGCGGATGAAGAAATGGAAAAATTATGGGAGTCTGGTCAATGGAATGAACAGACACTAAAAGATTTAAGTAACGTTCATTATCGTACACCATATAAGCAATGAACAGGTTAATTGAGAAATTAGTTGCTAACTGGCTTTTATATTTACGATTAAATATCGTCTTATCATATTATTATTGTGAGATATGATGGGACGATATTTTTATTATGTAAACTCAAAATAGGGAAATCCCTATGATATATTAGGGAAATTCTATAAATCGTATGATATTTACATGTTATATTTGTACGTGAATAAAAGTATGATATTGGTTTAATATAAAAAGTCGCTAACAAAAACATATGAAGATGATGAACAAAGTACTGGCTTCCATGCTGTTTGCTTTCCTGCCGTGGTTAGCAATGGCGCAGAGTACTGACGACCTTTACTTTATCCCTAAGAAAGAGAAAAAAACGGAGGTAAGTCAGAAGGTTGGAGTGGTACCAAAGGAAGTGTCAAACAAAACGGTGAATGAATTGCCTTCAAATACGGCAATAGTGGTGAAAGATGTGAAAGGAAATGTACGTGATGTTGACGAGTATAACCGTCGATATACATCGCGTGACAATACATTCACATATGAGAATGATACTCTATATATTGAGGAAAAGCCTTATGGTGAAAGAGGTGAATGGGTAAACGGTTTCCAAGGCTCAGATATGGATTATGAATATGCTATGCGCCTTGTTCGCTTCCGCAATCCTAGATATGCAATACCTGTAAGCAGTCCTCTTTACTGGGATGTTGTTTACGGAGCATTCCCGTCATGGGACTGGAATGTATATGATGACGGTATGTATGCTTATATATTCCCTACATATACAAATCGTTTATGGTGGGACTGGAGATGGTCTTACGGATTCTATGGTCCGGGATGGGGATTTAGCTTTGGATGGTATTCACCGTGGTATTCTCCTTGGTATTATGGTGGTTGGTATTCACCATGGTACGCAGGTTATTGGGGAGGATATTGGGGACCGGCATGGTATCATCACCATCATTATCCGTATTACGGTTGGAACAGTGGATGGTACCGTTCAGGACATACAGACTACAGACCGGGCAGATATCAGTCATATAATAGAGGTAGCTCTATTGCCGGTTCTGGTTCATCATATACCAGACGGTCACAGTCTTCGTCTGCAATAACAACAAACAGGGCAAATACTGCTGCCAGACGGTCTTCGATTGGTAGAGTAGTGACAGGTAGTAATACCAGAGGTGAGGCTACGCAGTCTGTAAGACCGGGTAGAACAGCTATAAGAAATCAGGGAACTGCAACAGGAGTAAGTACAGGTACTCGCGTAAATACTAATAATAGTTATACACGTCCTAATACTGGAACATATACTCGCCGAAGTACTACAAATGTTGATAGAACTGGTTCAAACTATAACCGTCCGAGCAGTACACGCCGCAGTTCAAATTATTATAACAATAGTAATACGAGAAGTACATATCAGAGATCTAATGTAGGCTCTTCAGGCAGTAGCTTTAATAGAGGTAGCAGTAGCGGTTACAGCAGATCTTCAGGTGGCTCTGTGACACGTTCAAGCGGCAGTCGTCGCAGATAAATGATAGGCAGTGGTTCTTCATAAATTTTTTGAAAAATGAAAAGAATAAATATTTTTGCAACATTGACAATGTTGGCGTCAGTGGTATCTGCGCAAACACAATATGATGCAGCACGCATAACAGGAACAGAACTTAATGGAACTGCTCGTTTCGTAGGTATGGGAGGTGCGATGGGCGCTTTAGGTGCAGATATTTCTGTTATTGGTACAAATCCTGCAGGTATAGCCCTTTTCAGAAGTCATAATGTTTCTACTTCTTTCGGGTTTAACAAGAATATGACGAGTAGCACTTTTAATGGAACTAAAGTGAATGATAGTCGTACAAAGGCCTCGTTTGATCAAATTGGTTTTGTCTATTCAAACAAGATTGGCAATAAGACTAATCTGAGATATTTGAATTTCGGTTTCAATTATCATAAGGCTGCAAATTTTAACAGGCAGTTTACATCTAAGGGCGCTTTGAACGGTTCTTCACTTAGTTGGCAGATGACTGATATGATGATAGGTGCGGGATACGGTTCACAGGAGAGTTATGACAATGTTTTAGATGCTGAAAATCCATATACATCAGAGTATTTTTATGGAACTCCTTTTTTGGGAACAATGGGGGCTAGAACCGGACTTGTTGACGGTGGAACAGACAAGGATGGTTTCTATATGATGGGATGGAATGGCGATATGGGTGAATATTACAGCCGTGAAGAAGGTGGTATAAACCAGTATGATTTCAACATGTCTTTCAACGTACAGGATAGATATTATTTTGGTGTGACATTAGGAGTATATGATGTAAACTACAATCGTTATTCATCATATTCTGAGACATTGCTTAACGATAAAGGGGCGGACAATGGAAATTTCACATTGAATAACTGGTTCAGTACAAAAGGTACCGGTTATGATTTGAAGTTCGGATTTATAGCCCGTCCGTTTGAATATTCTCCTTTCAGGTTTGGTTTTGCAATACACACACCAATATGGTATGCGTTGACAGACAGATATACTTCAACATTGAATACTGATATATTTGCAATGTCGAGTCCATATACGGAAAATCTTTCGGATTATCTGAACCCTGACTATGTGTGGGATTACAGAATGCGTACACCATGGAAATTTAATGTGAATATGGGTACGACGTTCAGTGGAGTCCTTGCTGTGGGTGCTGAATATGAGTATTCCGATTATTCATATATAAATTACAAGGATTATGACGGATATGATTTGTCAAGTTCAAATGTAGCTACGGATAAATATCTGAAAGGTGTACATACTTTAAAGCTCGGTATGGAGGCAATGCTGACACCGTCTTTCAGTTTCCGTGCCGGATATAATTATGTTACTTCAGCATTCAAAGATGGATCTGTAAGATATGTACCGAATGTGGAAACAATGACTGATAAATATATATGGTTTGACGAGACACGCACAGACCCGGAATATCATAATATCAAGGCCAGAAATACTTTGACATTAGGACTTGGATACAGAGGTCGTATAGTATATGCTGACATCGCTTATAAATACGATTTTTATAAGTCAGATTTTTATATGTTTGATGACTACAAGTTTGCTGATGACGGAGTAACGGTTGTTGAAAGAAACAATTCTGCTTTGGTTGATCATAACCGCCATCAGCTTTTGTTTACTGTGGGATGTAGTTTCTGATTATTTTTCATCTTTCATATGCAATATTTTTCTTCATCCGACTTGAGTCTGTATCAGGTCGGATGTTTTTTTGCATTTTATGATATTTGTCATAAATTTGTGGATATAATAATTGTTTTCAGATGAGTATGAGATATCTTTTATATGCAGTATTGTCATTTGTATTATGTTGTATTATTTCCTGTACAGGTGTAACTCATGATTCGGGTAATAATACACAGAATGATATATTGGCATTGTTTGAGCAAGCAAAAGAGTATGAGTGTAAGGGGGATGCCGGGAAAGCGTTGATGTGTTACCTTAATGCCATTGACATGCTTTCGGAAAAACAGGATACACTTTTGAAAATATCTGCATATACATGCCTTGGTGATTTCCATTTTAAATATGGAATGTACGAAAAGGCTGTGGAAAACCACCGTGAAGGATATAATATAGCACTGAGATTGAATAATGATAAATTGGTTAGTGAATCAGCGGGCAGGATAGGGTTGGATTATCTGATGCTAAATCAAAAAGATACAGCCCGCTATTTTATGGAAAGATATGGTTCGGTGACTTTTGAGAGCGGGTTAAGGAATGTCTTAAAAGATAATTATGGAGTTTCAATGTTTGCCACTGGACAGAAGGATATCAATTCTATTATAAATACGGTGAAAGCTGATTCGCTAGGTACTTTGGATGCAAGGGAAAAGTTGTTGGCTATTGAGTCTGATTTCATGTATGACAGGTTATTGTCCAAAAAGGAAAAAGAGAAAGTGACAAACATTGTAAATTCTGCATTAGTAATCTTTACAATCGGTATATTCTCGGCAGTGACAGTCTTTTTTTATCAGGGAAGGCGTAAGGCTGAAAATAATCTGACTAACATTATAAAAGACGATATTGACAGAAAGCAATATTATACCGCACGTGAAAGTGAATTATCTGAGCATGAAAAAAAATTGAAATCACGCGAAGAACAGTTGTTGTCCGATGAAAGTATTGTTGCTGTATCGCTGATAAACAGAATGAAATCATCTCCTGTATATATGCCGGTAAAGTCTTCTGAGGAATGGACTTGTTTGTTTGCGTTTTCTGAAAAACTATATCCCGGCTTTGTTGAAAGTCTTGAATCGGTAGAGGGATTCACATTGCGTGACAAGGAAATAAGTTGTCTTACAAAGCTAGGTTTTACTACCGGACAATTGGCAGTCTTTTATGGTATATCACCAGGTTCTGTGACCAAAGCAAAATTCAGAATTCAAAAGAAGATTGAGGCTAGTCATATTTCAGAAATTGGTCTTGCCTATGTATAAAACTACATTCATTAATACCGCGGATATGTAAATGTCCGTGTGATGTCTCATAATTCTTATATACAATATGTTTATAATCAGATGAATAGACGTGAAGGATATCTTTGTTGATGTCCGTATCTGAATTATACCAATAATGATAGCTTACATTATTTTTGCCGAAAAAACAAAGCAGACTATGTGTAAGTATCAACGTGTAAATCTTGTTTGCGGTTTTATATCATTTGTGATATCCGCCGTAGTTTATATTCTTACGGTAGAACCGTCAGCCAGTTTTTGGGATTGTCCTGAGTTTATTCTTTCTGCCTCCCGTCTTGAAGTAGGTCATCCGCCAGGCGCACCGTTCTTTATGTTGGCCGGCAATGTGTTTTCACTTTTTGCGTCTTCTCCACAGGATGTGGCATATTGTATAAACGTGATGAACGCACTTCTCAGTGCAGGATGTATATTCTTCCTGTTCCTTACGATAACGTATCTGGTGTCATCTGTAGTTTGTAATGAAAAGTCGCGGGAAGACCTGTCAAATTCTTCCATCTCTTTAATCATGTTAAGTGGATTTACCGGAGCTCTACTGTATGCATTTACAGATACTTTCTGGTTTTCAGCTGTAGAGGGAGAGGTATATTCGTTTTCTTCGTTTCTTACTGCATTGACAGTATGGATAATACTTAAGTGGGATGAAGAAGCTGCCAGTGTATCGTCAGACAGATGGATTGTTCTCATGGCATATATAATAGGTCTTTCCATAGGAGTTCATTTGCTTAACCTCTTATGCATCCCTGCTGTCGGACTTGTGGTATATTACCGTAAATTCCCACATACAGGTCGCAAAGGACTTATGATTTCACTTATACTAAGTATAATGGTTATAGCCCTGGTTCTTTACGGTATTGTTCCTGGAGTAATGAAGGTGGCAGGACTTTTTGAAATGTTTTTTGCTAATACTTTTGATGCCGGCTATGATACAGGTATGACAGTTTATGCCATATTGCTCTTTGTCACGCTTCTGTTGGCATGCGTATCATGTGTGGTTAGGCGAAATATCCGTATCGCATTTGTCTGTATTTATTTGTCATTGATAATGCTTGGGGTTACATTTCATGGTAAGATATGGCTTTCTTTGTGTTTCTCATTGTTGCTTGCGTTCATTATATGGGTTATTGTAGTAAAAAACAGTCCGGACAGCTTATGGCGCATTTCATATGTATTTAGTTTCAGTCTTCTGATGCTTACCGTGGGATACAGCTCGTATGCACTTATTCTGATACGTTCGTCAGCAAATACACCCATGGACCAGCAATCGCCTCAAGATCCGTTTACTTTGCGTGATTATCTTGGTCGTGAACAGTATGGCGATACGCCTTTGCTTTATGGTCCGTCTTTTGCTTCAGTAAGAGCCCTGAAAGAAAAGGATGGTTATCTGATGTATGATTACAAAGTTACTGATAATATATATAGAAGGAAAGACTGGACTACAGATACAGCCAAGACAATTAAAGACGAGAAGTATGTCGTTACAGGACAAAAACTCAAGCCTGAATATGAGGATGCCACATGTATGTTTTTCCCTAGAATGTACAGCGAAGATCATGCTGAACAATATAAAGCCTGGATACCTGGAGGTATGAAAGGGAAACAGGTCTCTTATTTCGACAAGTCAAAGGGAGAAAGAGTATCGGTAACCGTTCCAACGTTTATAGACAATCTTAAATATTTTCTTAACTATCAGGTCAGTTATATGTATTTAAGGTATTTCTTCTGGAATTTTGTCGGACGTCAGAACGATATTCAGGGCTTTGGCGACAAAATCAACGGTAACTGGATTACCGGTTTCAGTTTTATAGATAGATTTCTGGTGGCTGACAATGAGTTCCTCCCTTCACACTTGAAAGACAATCACGGCAGAAATGTATATTATGCGTTGCCTCTGATATTCGGACTTTTGGGAATATGGTGGCAGTGGAAAAACGGAACTCGTGGAAGGAGGCAGTTCAACGTTGTTGCCATACTGTTCTTCATGACAGGTCTTGCCATAGTCTTATATCTGAACCAGGTACCTGTGCAGCCTCGCGAAAGGGATTATGCTTATGCGGGATCGTTTTATGCCTTTTCTGTCTGGATAGGTTTGGGTGTTGTGGCTTTTTTCGAGATACTGGGGAAGATTTTCCGTACCAATAAATCCATACCTGCACTTTTGATTGCTTCAGTCTTATGTTCAGGATTGGTATTGTTGGTGCTTGCCCAAACCTGGGATGATCATGACAGAAGCAACCGTTATCTCTGTCGTGACATGGGATATAATTATCTTAATACCGTTCAGGATGAGGGATATCCTGTACTTTTTGTCAATGGAGACAATGAGACTTTTCCGCTTTGGTACGCACAGGAAGTGGAAGGAGTACGTACGGACGTGCGTGTGTGCAATCTGATGTATCTCACAGGAGGATGGTATGTAGATCAGATGTGCCGTCCGTCGCATTCATCTCCCGGACTGCCGGTATCATTTTCAAGAGATTTTTACAGAGATGGGGTGAATGATGTTGTGCGTGTAAATCCGCTTGCCGGGTATTCTGACGACGGGAGTCCTGTACATATTAAAGACAAGATAGAGGAATATTACAATACACATCCTGGTGAACATCCTTTCGGTGAAGATCCATGGGAATGGAAAAACATAGTACGTTATTGGCTGACATCGGATGATGAATCAATGAGGTGTATTCCTACCGATGAGATACATTTCAGAGTAGATGCTGATGCAGTTAAACGTTCCGGTATGTATGTTCCCGAAGGAATGAAAATTCCTGAAACAATGGTGGTGAGTCTGAAAAACAAATCATATCTCACACGGAGCGGTATTATTCTTGCCGACCTTATAAGTAACTGTAATTGGGAGCGTCCGCTTTACGTCGCCAAGTCTATGAGAATAGGCGAGTATCTGGATTTGGATGATTATCTTGTACTTGAAGGTATGGCACAGAGGATTGTTCCGTTCAATGCCGGGAAACTGCGACAGACGGTAGATGCCGACAGATGTTATGACAACATAATGAACAAGTATTCTTATGGAAATTTATCCGATAACTCGGTATATTTTGACGAGACAAACAGACGTATGGCCATAACTATGCAGAGGATGATATATGAAGCGGCGGAGTGGATGCATTCGTCAGGCGACAGTATCAGGAGTTCGGCTCTGGCTGATAAATGTCTTGAGGAAATATCAAATGAAGATGTGCTTTTTGACTGCTATTCCTGTGCCGACAGATTGGCTTTGTTGTCCGGAAGCGACAGAAGTAGCGAGGTTTATTCGTCTGTTATGAATGAACGCATGGAATATGCCTTATGGTATCTTACTTTCGGCGACAATGATTTTCCGGACTATATGGATGAACTGCTGCGCACGTTGTATAATATAGATCCGGTCTGTGTGGGAAAAGAATATGATGATATATTAAATCTGGCGCATGACAGATATTCTTCATTAGGTTTGGATGAATATGCTAAGTTTGTGGAAAAACTGAGACACGAGAGATATTCTCCAAACGGATAAAATAAAAAAACGGCCTTCACGGAAATAAAGTCATAAGCATTTCCGGAAGGTCGTCATTTTGAGGGTTATATCTTTTTGTATATATACCTAGTCATTTGCCTGATGTACAGTAAGCTGTGGGAATGGGAAACCTATACCTTCCTTGTTGAATGTATCGTAAACCTTCTTGTTGAAGTCAAAATAAACATCCCAATAGTTGGCTGTGGATGCCCATGCGCGTACCTTGATATCGACACTGCTTGCCGAAAGTGCACCTAGTGCGATGAATGGTGCCGGATTCTTCAGTATTCTTTCGTCTTCGTTTAAGAGGCGTTCTATTACCGCTTTGACTTTTTCAAAGTCCTCTCCATATTCCACTCCGATAACCCATTCTGCGCGTCGTGTCTCTTGTTTGCTATAGTTTACTACGACGTTGCTGCTCATCATGCCGTTGGGGACATATATGATCTTGTTGTCAACGGTAGCCAATATGGTATGGAATATCTGTATTTCCTTTACAGTTCCGCTTGCGTCAGGGCCGTCTATATAATCGCCCACTTTGAACGGCTTGAATACCAGAATTATAAGTCCACCCGCAAAGTTTGAAAGATTGCCGGAAAGAGCCATACCTATTGCAACTCCGGCTGATGCGAGGAGCGCAGCGAAGCTTGTGGTTTCCACTCCCAGACGTGCTATTATGGCAAACGCTAGTATCAGGTTGAGAGTGATGCTAATGAGGCTTTTCAAGAATGTTTGTACGCTGATTTCCAGTTTGCGTCTGACAAGGATTTTGTTTACCAGCTTGATTATCTGTTTGATTATGAAACGTCCTATGACATATATCAGTATGGCGCCAATAATGTCTTTTCCAGTTTCAATACCCCAACTGACCAATTTGTCCAAAACGGTCTCAATGTTGATTTTTGATGTTACATTTGATGCAACGTTTAGTAATGTAAGTAGCATAATTTATATATTTGTTTTAAAAGTTATTCATCTAGTATGCCTTTTCCCTGACGTATTATTTCCGGTTCGTCCTCGCAGCAGTTTACTACAGTAGAAGGTTCCAGCCCTCCTATGCCTCCATCTATTATTATGTCCGCCTCATTGCCGAACTTTTCGTATATAAGTTCCGGATCTGTAACATATTCCAGGTCTTCCCCTTCTTCCAAGGGCAGTGTGGTTGACAGTATTGGCGCGTCTATCATCCGGCATATTTCTCTGATGATGTCGTTGTCTGGCACCCTTATTCCCACTTCCTTTCTGTTCCTGAATATTTTAGGCAGACGGCTGTCGGCCTTCAATATAAAGGTAAAAGGTCCTGGCAGGTTACGCTTCATGAGCTTGAATGTTGTATTGCTCACTTTGGCATATTCGCTGATGTTACTTAAGTCATAACAAATAATTGACAGATGATGTTTACGTGGATCGATTTTTTTTAATTTGCAGATACGCTCTATCGGGCGTTCCTTGAGCGCATGACATCCCATAGCATACATAGTGTCGGTGGGGTATATTATTATGCCGCCGTCGTTAAGTGTGTCTGCAATGGTTTGCAGCGTTTCTATGCTATTGTTCTTGTTATAAAGTTTTATTATATTACCCATAGTGCTGGTGAAAATATGAATATATGCAAAAATAATAAAAAATATAGAGAAACATCTTGACTTAATGTTTCTTTCTTAATTCTTCAGCAATTCTGTATTGTATTTCTGCTTCGTATTCCATGCCGGCGGCTTCCAGTGCCTCGCCGAAAAACTGATGTGCCCCCGCGTTTTCCGGTTTCAGGCTTGTTGCTCTGTCCAAATCGGATATGGCTTCTTCCGTTCTTCCGGTGAACAGCCTTAGCTTACCACGGTTATATATGGCTTTAAAGTTGTTGGGCTGTATCTGTAGCGCACGGTTAAGACATCTTTCCGCTTCTTCCGGATTGTCTTCGTCGAAGTATGTCACGCCTTTTCTCACCCACGCGTCAACAAATTCGGGATACAGCTCTATGGCTTTGTCGAAGTTGGCATGTGCAGCCCTTGTATCCTTGGCCTTTGTTACGCATTCGTTTCCCATCAGATAATATTCGTGGGCATACTTCCTAAGGTTTTCCTTTTGCCGTCTTAATTCCTCTTTCAGATATTTGTTCTCTTCCCTCAGTTTGTTTATTATTCCAAGTTTCTTTCTTATAAACCTTTGTATCAGAGGCTTTTCTATGTCGTACCGGCTGTGTATGGCTTTGAAAAAACTGTCCAGGAAAGCGGCGAAATTACCTTTGTCGAATTCTTTTACGGCTTTTTCGTACTCGATGTCCGCCTGTGCCTTCTTCATAGCCCTGTCTATAGACATTGCGTCATTGAATTTTTGTGAGAACTCGGCTATTTCCGGTCTCACAAATATGTCGGAACGTGTTATTTCTTTTTTAAGCTGTATTCCTTCCAGCGAGGTACATCGGCTTAGTGCCACGTAGGTCTGTCCTCCGGCAAATACTCCTCCCGTGAAATCTATTATCACCCTGCTGAAAGTAAGTCCCTGGCTTTTGTGTACTGTTATTGCCCAGGCCAGTTTTATGGGAAACTGTTTGAAGGTTCCCAGTTCTTCTTCTTCTATCTTCTTTTCCTGTTCGTTGTAGCGGTAGCGTATATTGCTCCAGCTTTCCTGCTCTACGTAAAACTCCCGTCCTTCTTCCGTGGTAATGCTGATGCTGCCATCGGCTGCAAAACCTGTTATTGTCCCCAGTGTACCGTTTACCCAGCGTTTTTCCATATCGTTTTTTATGAATATGATTTGCGCTCCTTTTTTCACTGTCAGTTCCATGTTGGTAGGAAGGCTGCTTTCCGGAAATTCGCCTCTTATTTCGCCGCGCAGTATCACGGGTTCGGTTTCAAGTTCCTCCAGTTTTCTTTCGTTTATATAATCTACACTGTCGCG
>JAHLFB010000179.1 GCA_018884025.1 Candidatus Phocaeicola faecipullorum | reverse complement strand
CAGAATGTCTTTAAACTCAAAAACAATATAAATGTTATGATTCTATTTTTCAGAACCCCTAGTAAAAGCGTGATTGCTACTTCATGCAGTCAGGAATTGAATGCTGAAGACATCAAAAAGTTATGCTGGCTTTACAGTGACGCCACCGTAGAGACAGAAGACAAACTGAACGGATACTTCATCGGTCCACGCCGAGAAATGATTACTCCATGGAGTACAAATGCTGTAGAAATCACTCAAAATATGGGAATTACCGGCATACGCCGTATAGAAGAATATTTCCCTGTAAAAAGCGAAAAAGCTGAATACGACCCAATGCTTCAACGCATGTACAAGGGACTAAACCAGGAAATATTCGATGTAAACATCAAGCCTCAACCGATAATTTACATTGAAAACCTGGAAGAATACAACGAACAGGAAGGTCTGGCCCTCTCACGCGAAGAAATGGACTACCTGCTGAAAGTTGAAAAAGACCTGGGACGAAAACTGACAGACTCTGAAGTTTTCGGTTTCGCTCAGATAAACTCTGAACACTGCCGTCATAAAATATTCGGCGGAACATTTATCATCGACGGTCAGGAAATGGAGTCATCACTTTTCCAGATGATAAAGAAAACAACAAACGAAAATCCTAACAAAATTATTTCAGCATACAAGGACAATGTGGCATTTGCCGAAGGTCCGGTTGTAGAACAGTTTGCTCCACAGGATCATTCCACTTCAGACTATTTCGTAATAAAAGATATCAAGACTGTAATCTCACTTAAGGCTGAAACCCACAACTTCCCTACTACCGTAGAACCGTTCAACGGCGCATCAACAGGTACAGGTGGTGAAATCCGCGACCGTATGGGTGGTGGTAAAGGTTCATGGCCTATCGCAGGTACAGCCGTTTACATGACTTCTTATCCACGTTCTGAAAAAGGAAGAGAATGGGAAAACATTCTTCCTGTACGCAAATGGTTATATCAGACTCCGGAACAAATACTTATCAAAGCGTCAAACGGTGCTTCAGACTTCGGTAACAAATTCGGACAGCCACTTATCTGCGGTTCAGTTCTGACTTTTGAACATCAGGAAAACAATGAGAAGTATGCTTACGACAAAGTGATAATGCTTGCAGGTGGTGTAGGTTACGGAACAAAACGTGACTGTCTGAAAGGTACACCTGAAGCAGGAAACGAAGTAGTAGTTCTTGGTGGTGACAATTACCGTATCGGACTTGGAGGTGGTTCAGTATCATCTGTTGAAACAGGACGCTACTCTTCAGGTATCGAGCTTAACGCTATACAGCGTGCCAACGCTGAAATGCAGAAACGCGCATACAACGTAGTCCGTTCACTCTGCGAGGAAGATGAAAACCCTATCGTTTCTATCCACGACCACGGCTCGGCTGGTCACGTAAACTGTCTTTCAGAGCTTGTAGAAGAATGTGGTGGTCTTATCCACATGGACAAACTCCCTATAGGTGACGAAACATTGTCGGCTAAGGAAATCATCGCCAACGAATCGCAGGAACGTATGGGACTGCTTATCGATGAAAAGGCTATAGAACATGTTAAAAAGATAGCAGAACGCGAACGCGCGCCTATGTATGTAGTAGGTGAAACTACAGGCGACCACCGTTTCGCATTTGAACAGGCTGACGGCGTTCGTCCGTTCGATTTGGCAGTTGACCAGATGTTCGGTTCTTCTCCTAAAACATACATGGTTGACAAGACTGTAGAACGTAAATATGAAAATGTATCATACGATGCAGCAAAACTGAATGAATACATTAGAACAGTTCTTCAGCTTGAAGCTGTTGCTTGTAAGGATTGGTTGACAAACAAGGTTGACCGTTCGGTTACAGGTAAGATTGCACGTCAGCAGTGCCAGGGAGAACTTCAGTTACCGTTGAGTGACTGTGGTGTGGTAGCTCTCGACTACCGTGGCAAAGCCGGTATAGCTACAGCCATAGGTCATGCTCCTCAGGCTGCATTGGCCGACCCTGCAGCAGGTTCAGTCCTTGCTGTATCAGAAGCTCTTACAAACCTTGTATGGGCACCTTTAGCTGACGGAATGGACAGCATATCTCTTTCAGCCAACTGGATGTGGCCTTGCCGTTCACAGGAAGGTGAAGACGCAAGACTTTATACAGCAGTCAAGGCATTGTCCGACTTCTGCTGCTCACTTCAGATAAATGTACCAACCGGTAAAGACTCTCTGTCAATGACACAGAAATATCCTGATGGAGAAAAGATTATCAGTCCGGGAACAGTTATCGTATCGGCAGGCGGTGAAGTAAGTGATGTCAAGAAAGTTGTATCTCCTGTTATGGTCAACAAGGAAAAATCAACATTCTATCATATCGACTTCAGCTTCGACCAGCTACGTCTGGGAGGTTCAGCATTTGCACAAAGCCTCAACAAGGTTGGTAGCGACGTTCCTACTGTACAAAATCCGGAATATTTCCGTGACGCGTTCATGGCCGTACAGGAACTCGTTAACAAGGGACTTATCCTTGCCGGACACGATATATCAGCCGGAGGTCTTATCACTACATTGCTGGAAATGTGTTTTGCAAACACAGACGGCGGTATGGAAATCGACCTTGACAAGATTAAATGCGATGATATCGTTAAGATTCTGTTCGCAGAAAATCCTGGTATAGTAATACAGGTAGCCGACAAGCACAAATCAGAAGTCAAGAAAATTCTTGAAGATGCAGGCGTTGGCTTTGTAAAACTTGGTAAACCGACAGAAGAACGCCATATCCTTGTTTCTAAGTATGGTGCTACATACCAGTTCGGAATTGACTACTTGCGCGATGTATGGTACTCTACTTCATACCTGATGGACCGTCATCAGAGCATGAACGGATGTGCGAAGAAACGTTTTGAGAACTACAAGCAGCAACCGCTGGAAATAGTATTCAATCCTTCATTCACAGGTAAGCTTTCTCAGTTCGGACTTGATCCTGACCGCCGCACTCCGAGTGGTATCAAGGCTGCAATCATCCGTGAAAAAGGTACCAACGGTGAACGCGAAATGGCATACATGCTTTATCTGGCAGGATTTGACGTAAAAGATGTTACAATGACTGACCTCGTAAGCGGACGTGAAACACTGGAAGACATCAACATGATAGTATTCTGTGGTGGTTTCTCTAACTCAGACGTTCTCGGTTCTGCCAAAGGATGGGCTGGTAGCTTCCTGTTCAATCCAAAGGCTAAAGCAGCTCTTGACAACTTCTATGCACGTGAGGATACATTGTCACTCGGTGTATGTAACGGTTGCCAGCTGATGATGGAACTCGGACTTATCACTCCGGAAGACAAGAAGAAGGGCAAGATGCTCCACAATGATTCACATAAGTTTGAATCCAACTTCCTCGGTGTAACAGTTCCTATGAACCGCAGCGTGATGTTCGGTTCATTGAGCGGTTCCAAGTTAGGTATCTGGGTAGCTCACGGAGAAGGTAAGTTCTCATTGCCTTACCCTGAAGACCACTATAACGTAGTTCTGAAATATTCATATGATGAATATCCAGGCAACCCTAACGGTTCAGACTACAGCGTAGCCGGTATCGCTTCACAGGACGGACGTCATCTTGCTATGATGCCTCACCTTGAAAGAGCTTGCTTCCCATGGGAAAATGCATACTATCCTGCAGACAGAGTAAACGAAGACCAGATTACTCCATGGATGGAAGCATTCGTAAATGCACGCAAATGGGTTGAAGAAAAAATCAAGAAATAAATATCTATTCGTTACTGATTATTCATTTTTGATAACAGAAAGGTTTTCCCGAACAAAACGGGAAAACCTTTTTTCGTTTTATTTTGATTTCAAATCATTTTTAGCGACATTTGCAAAACATAACTATCAAACATATGTTTTACAGATTATTCGTCACATTTATTATACTTTCTGCTTGTATATTAGACTCATATCCACAAATATACAAATACATTGACATGAAAGACGGCCTTAGCAGCCGACGTGTGTTATCAATCAGACAAGGTAACCAAGGATATATGTGGATATTAACCCACAAAGGAATTGACAGATATGACGGAAAAAATTTCAAGCACTATCAGGTGGTTAAAGATAATTCGACGGTAAATTTCTATCCCAACCTAAACCAACTGGCCATAGACGAAGAAAACAATCTTTGGGAACTGGGGAAAGACGGATACATATTCAGATACGATGAAATGAAGGATTCATTCCGTCTGATGTTCGACATGAGAGCCACATATCCTCAATATAAGGACAGACCTGTTTCTGCTTTATATTTCGGAGAAAACGCTATATTAATGTATTGCGGAAAAGACCTTATAAAATATTACCCCGAAGAAGACAGTACGTCGTGTACAACCAATGTTGCAGATGAATACATATCGTGTATCTCTGAAGGAAAAGATAAAGAAGAATATTTCCTCGCCTCAAAAAGAAACATATACAATGTAAGATTCAGCAACGACGGAAAACATAAAGTAAAAGAAACCGGTATAGGAGATATAGGTATCATTGACTATATATTTTATCATAAGGAAACAAACAGTCTGATAATAAACACTCTTACAAACGGGCTACTGCTATATGACCTGAAAGAAAAGAGCTTAAGCAGCATCAGTAACGCACTTACAGATGTAAGTATAAACACTATAAAGCCATACGGAAACTCAAGTTGCGAAGTTCTTATCGCAACAGACGGCGACGGGGTTTACAAACTGAACTTAAAAGACAAAATCTTTTCAAGTTTCCTTTCTGAAGACTACTCCAGACACAACAGAATGAACGGCAGCATAATAAAAGACTTATGCATCGACAATGACGGACGTATATGGAGTGTAATTTATCCTACAGGCATCACGGTATATACCGAAAAATATCAGCCATACGAATGGATAAGACACTCAGAAGACAACAACAACTCACTGGTTGACAATAGGATAAACGCCATTATGATGGATTCTGACGGAGATATATGGTACGGAACAAGTAACGGAATAAGCTGCTACGAACGTTCTACAAAAAAATGGAAAAACTACCTGTCGGCATTCACCAAAGATTCTAAAAACGACAATCATATATTCACGTCGCTTTGTGAATACAAACCGGGATTGATACTTGCAGGCGGATACATGTCAGGAATATACCAGATAAACAAGAGAAACGGACATGTGAATTATGCGATAGAACTTACATCGAACAAGAATGAAATTCCTGACAAATATATAAGGAGCATGCTGAGAGATTCCGACAATATACTGTGGGGAGGAGGTTTCCACAGTCTGCGTTCGTACAATGAAAAGACCAAGGAGACCAATATATATCCGTCGGTTTATCCTATCACTTGCATAAGAGAAAAGGACAATAAATCATTGTGGGTTGGAACAATAGACGGACTGTATATTTTCAATAAGGAAAACAACCGTCTGGAAAGCTTCAATATAGAACAACTGACAGGTTGTATCAACGCAATCCTTCAAACAGAAAATAGCGAAAGAACATATATAGGTACATATGGTAACGGACTTTATATAATAGACAATATTACCGGAAATGTCAAACATTACACTACTGCGAACTGCAGTCTTATAACAAATAACATATACAGCATAGTAGAAAACAAATACGGAGATATAATACTAGGCACGGAAAACGGCATTTCACTGCTAAACGTAAAAGAAGACATGTTCACCAACTGGACCGGTGAACAGGGACTGTCGGTATATAATTTCAATCAGGGAGCTGCTATAAACACTAAAAGGGGTGAGATTATACTTGGAAGCAACGAAGGTGCCATAATACTGGCAGACAGCATGAAGCTTCCAAGACAATTCTCTACACATATAATCCTTGACAATCTGAATATAATGTACAGACCGGTATATCCGGGAGAAAAAGGGTCGCCTTTGAAGAAACTGTTAAACGAAACATCCGTACTTGAATTGAACTTTAATCAGAATACATTCTCCATAAATGTTTCATCTGTAAACTATGACAATCCGTCAAATATATATTACACATGGAAACTGGAAGGATTTTTCGATGAATGGAGTACACCAAGTGAATACGGAATGATAAAATATACCAATATCTCACCGGGCGAATATAAACTCAAAATAAGGGCGATACTGCTTGACAACAACCAACTGCTGGAAGAGAGGGATATCAGTATAATCATAAAAAGGCCGTTATGGCTTACAACATGGGCACTTATACTATATTTAATCATAATTATAAGTGCGGCGTATTCTCTATACAGATATAAAATGATAAAGAAAGACAGACGCACATCGCAGGAAAAGATAAACTTCTTTATCCATACAGCACACGACATACGTACACCTCTGACTCTTATAAAAGCTCCTTTGGGAGAAATACTGAAAAAGGAAAAGTTATCTGAAGAGGGTACAATGAATATAAATCTGGCATTGCAGAATACGGATAATCTGTCTGAGCTGGCAAACAAACTGATGAACTTCCAGAAAGAGGAACTCTACAGTCCGCAGGTGACAGTAGTGAACTGCGAGCTTAATGCATATCTGAAAGAATATCTGCAACAATTCAGAAACTATGCGGAACAGCAGGGTATAACGCTGGAATACACAAGCGGATTTGAATCGCTGGAAGTATGGATTGACAGGAATAAAATGGATTCGATATTAAGAAATCTGATATCGAACGCCTTAAAATACACACCTAAAGGAGGAGCCGTAAACATAAGTACCTCACACAATAAAAAATATTGGAATATTGACATTACAGATACAGGTATCGGAATCCCTAAAAAAGACCAGAAGAAGATGTTTAAATACATGTTCAGGGGGTATAACGCAACAAACCAGCTTATAACGGGTTCCGGAATAGGTATGCTGCTGACATGGCGACTAATAAAAAATCATGAAGGACGTGTTTCATTCACTAGTACGGAAAATTCAGGTACAAGTTTCCATCTCTCCTTCCCTATAAGAAGCAGGAAATATATATATAAAAAAGATGAAACTATAACAGAAACACAAGATTCACAGAATCAGGGAGGATGGGCATACACCATAGCCACACAGGAAAACATTACAACAGAAAGTCCTGATATAAATGAAAAGAATATCCCTGCGAATGCGCCACATATACTTATAGTCGAAGACAATGTTTCTTTAAGGAACTTCCTTATTCAGTCATTGTCTGACACATATCATGTGAAAGGGGCGGAAAACGGCAAGGAAGCTCTTGGATTAATAAAAGTATCTCAGCCCGACCTGATAATTTCGGATGTAATGATGCCGCTTATGAATGGTCACGAACTTTGTAAAGCAGTAAAAGGAAATATGGCAACAAGCCACATTCCTTTTATAATGCTTACAGCACTTGGCGACAAGAAAGACATCATAACCGGATTAAAGACAAAAGCAGATCTCTACATAGTGAAACCGTTTGATATAACCGTACTGAAGGCAAATATCAGCAATGTACTTGAAAACAGAGATCTGATAAGAAAAAAATTACAAGAACTAATAACATCGCTTCCACAGATTCCAAACGAAGACGACAATGACACTACAAGAACTTCGGAAAACGATGTTCCGGAAATGATGTCAACATTGGACGAGGAATTTATCAAGAAGGTTACAGTCCTTATAAAGGAAGGATTAGGCAAAGGCTTGAATGTAGATACACTATGTGCTGCCGTAAATATGAGTCGCACAAGTTTCTACAACAAGATAAAAGCCCTGACTGGAGAAGCACCTGCCGACTTGATAAGGAAAATACGTATGCAGGAAGCTGCCATATTGCTTAAGTCGCAGAAATATACTGTATCGGAAGTTTCCGACATGCTCGGATTTGCAGATCCGAAATATTTCACCGACACTTTCAAAAAGTATTATGGCGTACCACCTAGAGACTATATGAAAGCCAACAACGGTTAACAGATTATTGGAATACAAAAACATACAACAAGATATGAGAACTTACATCAGTTTTTTTACTATTTTCTTCCGCATAGGTCTTTTTACCATTGGTGGAGGATATGCAATGGTGCCATTGATAGAGACCGAAATAGTAGATAAAAGAAAATGGATAAAAAAAGAGGAATTTCTGGACCTTATGGCACTATCACAGACAGTACCCGGAATTTTCGCCGTAAATATAGCCATATTCATAGGTTATAAACTGAAAAAATTCTGGGGAGCATTCTGCATGGCATTAGGGACAATAATGCCATCATTCCTGATTATACTTGCAATAGCACTGTTTTTCCGGCAGTTCCAACACCTTGAACCTGTAGAAAGAATATTCAAGGGAATACGTCCGGGAGTGGTAGCACTGATTGCAGCACCTACATTCAAGATGGCAAAGACAGCCCGTATAAACAGATATAATATCTGGATACCAGTAGTATCAGCATTGCTGATATGGCTATTGGGCTTCTCTCCTATCTACGTCATAATACTGTCAGGATTGGGAGGATACATATACGGACGATACAAGGAAAGATAATTGACAAAATTAAAAACTTAAAACGATGATATTCTTACAATTATTCTATACATTCTTCAAAATAGGACTTTTCGGTTTTGGCGGAGGATATGCCATGCTGTCAATGATACAAGGTGAAGTGGTGACACGCCACGACTGGCTCAGTTCTTCTGAATTTACAGATATTGTTGCAATAAGCCAGATGACTCCAGGACCTATAGGTATAAACTCGGCAACCTATGTAGGATATACCGCAGTGGTTAATGCAGGCTATTCGCACGCAATAGGAATACTAGGCTCAGCCATAGCAACATGTTCCGTAGTGCTTCCTTCGTTTATACTGATGATAATAATAAGCAAGTTCTTCCTGAAATATCAGAAACATCCATCGGTAGCAGCCGTATTCAACGGATTACGCCCAGGAGTAGTAGGATTGCTGGCTTCTGCAGCACTTGTACTTATGAACGGCGAGAATTTCGGAACCGATACATACGGCATAATAACCAGTATAATAATATTTATATCGGTATTCATTGCATCACATAAATACAAAGTAAATCCTATACTTCTCATTATATTATGTGGAGCAGCAGGGTTCATACTTTACTGATTAAATTCTTACTTATTCATTCGGAACATATAATGAAAAGATATAAAACGAACAGTTTACAGCATTGTTTGCTTCTCAAAAAAGAAATAAGAGACATAAGGACATAAAAAAAGGAGTACCGCTGTACTCAATATATTTGTTATTTAGAATTATCTTCATATTTTAATGCTCTAATTATCAATTTATTATACAAGATTTTTTGTTTTTAATTATATATTTTATATCTTTGCATTGAATAAAAACTTTAAACCAACATTGAACCAGAATATTTATTTAACACTATAATTACAAAGATATGAAAATTAGCGTAACCCTAACAACAAAAACCCTTACAAACAAAGAAAATCTTATATCAGTCAGAGTATTTAACAATGGGAAATACAAATACTACTCAACCAGTGTTAGCTGTAAAAAAAGTAATTGGAACACAAGAACACTTCTTGTAAGCTCTAAGGATAAGAACTATAAAGAAAAGAACGATTTAATATTATCCAAACTTGAAGAGATTAAAGAACTGTACAATAACAATACAAACAACCAAAGAAAAATCACCAGCTTATATGATTTAATAGATAAAAAGATTGATGATATTGAAGTACATTCATATAAAAGAAACTTCATTCAGCTTAAAAACTTCCTAAAAGAACATTTTAAAGAACTTCCAATTAAAGATATTGATACCAATTTCTTAAACAGCTTCACTGATACACTGAAAAAGAACAAGACGGAACAACAACAAGAAAAACTGACAAAGTTATTTAGAATTGTATATAAGTATGGTCTTGAAAATGGTTATATAAACCAATACATGAAGTTCAAGCATAAAAATAATACTATACCGACCAATAAGAAAAAGCATCTTAACATTACTGAATTATCACTCATTATAAATCAATACAAGAAACTTATACATAGTGGAGCCATAAAGAAAGGAAATGATGATAAAGAGATTTATAGCTTATTATTGTATATATTACACATAGCATTTCAAGGTATTGCACCGATTGACCTTTCAAAGATAAAAATTAAGGACTTGGAAACAGAAACTATAAATACCATTCCATACGACATTGAAAAAGCAAAGAACGACAAAGAATATAATGAGAAATACAACAAAGAAAACAAAGGGTATGAAATAATAAAAGTAAACTTTGCTAGGACAAAAACTAATGTTATGGTTAATGTTTATGTATTGTCGGATATAATAAGACCAATATTGGAAGTCTTTAAAGACGGGAAAAATGAAAATGACTATTTGACAAACTGCCTTAATGCAAATAAAACATACACAAATAAACAACAGCAAAGCAGAGTTACCAACTATTATGTAGCTATGAAAAAGCACTTAAACGAATATCTACAAAAAACGGCTAAAAGCTATAATATAAAGATTGAGGATTTCTCATACTATTCGGCAAGACACACTCTTACAAATTATCTAATAAACAACAATATAGACGAAAGCACCATAAAGCGATTAATAGGACATAAAGACAGTACACTTACCAAATATTACATTGCTGATATTGATAAGATATGTCAAGCCAACTTGATTGCAGAAATGTTTAATAAATGTAAGAAAATATCCGAATTATAATTTTAACATATTTTATCTTTAAAACACCTGTTTTTCCAAAATACTTTATATATATTTGCATCATAAAACAAATAACAACAATTAATATCGTTTTACCATAAAATATGATTATAAGTATAAAAATATGTAACGATATAATAAAAGATTCACGGAATGATTAAAAATATAGCACAATAAAAAGATGAATAATATTCAATTATGCAACAGCATAACACTACAGCCATATTATATAGAAAAAAATAACAATATAATTGACATAGTGCCTACTCTTATTGTTAATAAATAAAAAAATACGTATGTATCCCGAACTTATGGTACTTATTGCACCTACCTACCATATTTAAAACGGTATGAAAAATAATTTTTCCAAGGAAAAATAAAAAAAATAACTACCTACCTACTATTTATAGAAAATAAGTAAGTAATATGAACGAGATAACTAAAATGAAAATTTCAAACAAGCTTAAAAACAGAAAGAAAAATGAAAGTACCAAAAAATTAATAAGTAAAAGCCTTACTGGCAAGAGTAAATCCCAGCAGCATAAACAAGCAATTTCGGAAGCTATGAAAAACTACTGGAAGTGTCGGCTATTAGATAAGAATATTACCACTTATCAAGAAGACAAAACTTGCAGAAATGCAAGAAAAATAATAGAGGATTTATAAAATTCTCTAATCAAAATATCAATAATATATGCTTACTTTTGATAAGCTAAAGATTGTGACCAATACATTATATATATC
>JAHLFB010000021.1 GCA_018884025.1 Candidatus Phocaeicola faecipullorum | reverse complement strand
CGAAGTTGTTGAACTGGGTTCTGTTCAGAAAAGCGGTAAGTTGAGCGAATACGTATTTATCTTGGTTCATAAGCGGCCTTCAATTTGACCGCTAAGCTACGAATTCAAATCCGTTTCATTCTAAAGGACTGATTAAAAGACTGTATTTCAATAATTTCAAAGACCGATTAGCTAACTTTTATTGGACAGTAGTGAGTTTAATTATTTATTCTTTCTTTATCGCCTGCGCCGGATTTACCTTCATCAGTTTTATTATCTGCCATCCTACTGCCAATGTTATCAGCAGTGCCATGACAACAAATAGAATGATGCCCCATTCCCAACCATAAACAGATTTCAGCGAAGAACCCTCTAACGCATTAATCATTGCCAGTCTCAGTATCGGATAAACAAACAAAAACATAAGAAGAAACATTGTTATATACGACCGAGCAAACAGCATAACAATATCTTTACGCGAAGCTCCGTTTATCTTTCTGATAGCCACCTCTTTCTGACGAGCCACGCTATCCATTGATATGGAGGAATAAACACTGAGGACTACCAGTAACAAACTGACCGCTGCCAATATCCACATCATAGTTTCCAGTATTTGCATTGATGAGTACACAGTCCGTTTCCCATATTTATATACATCCAAAGGCAATGTATCGGGAACATATTTCCGACAAACCGCCTTAATCTTTTTCATCACTTCATCTACATCTTTTCCGGAAGCAACTTTCAGTAACCATACCTTGAAGTCTCTCGTAGGGAAAAACACAGAACCGGCAAATTCATCGTTACCCGTCATATTCCGATACAAGTCTTCATATACCCCGGCTATCTGATAAGTACGATTGCCCAACTTAACCATTCCTTCTGCATTTTCATGGCGAAGCAAGTCGGCAAAACTTTGGCTTATATAAACAACCCCTTCCATCTCTGCCTCTAATATTTTTCCCCGCAACGGAATGTGAAAGAAACGGAAATAGTCGGGATTTCCGGTCATTACTTTAAGATTGACTTCCGCACTATCATGTTTTAAGAAAGTAGTAAACTGATAGGATAGCAAGCCATTGTTGGATTCTTCATTGACAAAAGTTTGTCCTTCTATTTCTGCCATGCTGTTAATCTCTGAATGTATTACGTCCCAGTTCTTCCGAATGGCATCCGTATTCATATCTATCGAGACAATTCTGTTTTCTTCTACCTTTTCGGGGTAATACAATCTGCCTCGCAACTCACCGTATGACAGATGAATGATAATTACCGCACCTAAAAAGCCCATTGAAACAAACAGTTGAATGCAAATCATTACGGCGCGGAAGCTATGTTTTTGTCCGTTTGTCCGGATTCGGTTCATAAGATTGATTCCGCGTACGCGCCACACCGGATAGATAACAATACATAAACAGACCAACAGAACCATCAGATAAAGTGCAGCTTGCGTCAGGTAACAATCTTTCGCGATAAACCAGTCGGTAGTTTCTTCAGGCAAATAACGGTAAGCTAAAGGCAGCATACTTTCCAGTAATACCAGCGATAGCAGGAATGCAAAAGACAGCATACAAAACACCTCCGTAGAAAGTAACCCAAAGACTCCTTTCATATCCGAACCCAAACTTTTGCGCAAAGCCAGCTCATGCTGACGGGCATAGAACATCTGAAATGTGAATTTCAGAAAATTAATCAGTCCCGATACCAGAATCAAGGAAGCAAGAATAAGAACCAAATATTTAGCAAGCAACGTGCCTGTCTGTCCGCTCACCGGAGAAGCCTCAACCGATATTTTTTGCTCTCCATCATTCCAACCGATATCACTTAACGCCTTGTTTACTCTGTTCAATGTCTGCCCCTCCGGAATGAGTGCGTGTACCAACGTTCGCGCATAGGGAAACACCTCAAGCGGGAAATAACAATCGGCGTTTAGTTCTAACCCATCTTTGGATACGTCTGCCACATTTACTATCCGATAATCTCTTATTCCGTTTCCCGATTTCAAAGAGTTAAGACGTACCACCATACCGACAGGACTGCTGTTTTTAGCTATTTTTCCTGCAAAGTCAGACGATATGATTATTTCGTTCGGTAAGGTCGGCACGTAATTACCATAAAGTAACGGCAGGTTGAAATAGCTGAAAAAGCAACTGTTCGTTACCATATACTGTACAATATATGGCAGGTTACGACCGTCTTTCCCTATTACATCCACATCCATACGTAACGTAGCCGAATGGACAGATACCGAGTCCAACGCTCCTTCTGTGCGAGAAACCAACTCGTTTACAGCCGACAGATAAAACGGTATGTCACGTTCCGCTTCTTCACCGTATGCCCTGATAAGAACACGCCGTTCGGAATCCGGCAATCTGCTATACGCATCCGCAAAACGGTCAACAAACAGATATACCATACTGAATACCACAATTCCTATCGCCAGACACAGAGCCGATACTATATTCTGCACCTTGTATTTCAACAAATTGCGCAAAGCCACTTTCAGATAATGCCCTATCATACCATACTTTAAATTCACTAATTACCAACTTCTTACTCTTTACCGCAACAGCAACTCTTCGGCGTCCCCAAAGTTATCATATCCTGAAGTAATTACCCAATCTCCGGGCTGCAATCCTTCGGTTATTTCATACTGGCGTGGGTTCTGCCGACTGATTTCGATGGGGACTT
>JAHLFB010000178.1 GCA_018884025.1 Candidatus Phocaeicola faecipullorum | reverse complement strand
ATCGTCTGTGACTATATTGACGCTTTGCCGGATTTTCCGTCCAAGTTCCGATTTCATGCAGTATGGGTGCTTACCGTAACCGTAGGTTATCTCTGCATTGCCATTGCTTGTATGGAAAAGTACAATGTTCTAAAACGTAAGAACCGTGTACTTGAAAAAGCCCTTACCGAGAAAGAACAAGAAAAAGTATCCATTCTGATGGAACGTCAAAGCAAGCAGCAACAGACACTCCAAAAAGGAGAACTTGAATGGTTTGCTGGAAAAATCAAGATGTTCAGTGAAGAGGAGCAAAAGGCGATTCTTGCCAGTTCCTACGCATTTGCAGAACACGATTTGATTCTTCCACCCTCAATCACAGTCCAGCCAAACGAGATGTGCAGCCAGCAAGAACTCATGTATTACGTTTACTCTGCTTTCTCCAACATAGGCAAGAAACGCAGCGACATTGTGAGTTCCTTATCTCAGGTTTTTAAGGCATACTTTCCTGCTGGTGAGGCTTCTGTATCAAAGAAGATGCCGGGATTGGATAAGGTTAAGGAGAGAAGAGAGAAAGAAAACAAGTCCAAGTAAAATTCCATATACATATTGAAGTATATTTCAATATAAAGTTGTTTTTCAACATACATTTGTTAGAAAAGCATTATAATCGGAACTGAATTTCAATTATAATGCTTACCTTTGCATTTAAACATATCATAGAAAGTATGAATAAAGACATAAATCGTTTGAAGGTGGTTTTAGCTGAAAAGAAACGCACCAATAAATGGTTAGCAGAGCAGCTTGGGAAAGACCCTGGGACTGTATCTAAATGGTGTACCAACACTATGCAACCGAATTTAGAGACGCTTGTTAAAATAGCGGAATGCTTGGATGTGGATGTAAAAGATTTACTTTGGTCAATAAAAGATTAGTCGTAGATGAACATATTTTCTTTTTTTGCGGGAGCTGGTTTTTTAGATTTAGGATTTGAATTACAAGGTAATTATAATATCGTTTTCGTAAATGAGTTTTACGAAACATTCAATCGTATTTATCGGTATGCCAGACAAAACATGGGATTGCAAGAACCTAGATTTGGCCATCACATAGAAGACATAACTGAGTATGTTGACGGTAAACATGAGGATAGACTACAAAATCTCATAGAGTGGGTTGAAGAATCAAGAGAAGAAGAACTTACTGGTTTTATCGGTGGACCCCCATGCCCAGATTTTTCTGTTGCAGGGAAAAATAAAGGTCGTAATGGCGAAAATGGCAAATTATCAGGAACGTATGCACAATTAATATGTACTGCACAACCTGATTTTTTCCTTTTCGAAAATGTCAAAGGATTATATCGGACAGCACGGCATAGACAATTCTTTGAAGAGTTGAAACAGCAATTTAGGGCACATGGCTATTCTTTAACAGAGCAACTTGTAAATTCGTTAGAATACGGTGCTCCGCAAGATAGAGATAGAATCATTTTGATAGGTTTCCATCAACATGCTATTGACATGTTACATCTTCAAGCGGAAAATGGGACATTGATAAACTTCCCTTGGGAAGCTCATAAAATTTACAACTTAGAGGAGGTTAAAAGACTTCCTTGGCCTGATAAATCTCCTTATCAAGAAAACGTGCCCATTCCTATGCCCGATGGGATTATAGAAAATTTAACTGTACAGCATTGGTGGACTGAAAACAATGTCATGCATCATCCGAATGCAAACATGTACTTTCAACCACGTGCGGGAATTGTGAGATTTAGAACAAAAGATGAAGGTGACGTAGAAAAAAAATGCTATAAACGCTTGCATAGATGGAGATACTCCCCTACTGCAGCTTATGGGAATAATGAAGTCCATATACATCCTTATTTTCCTAGAAGAATATCTGTAGCGGAAGCATTGGCTATTCAATCATTGCCTGCAAATTTTATTCTACCGTTAGATATATCGCTAACAGATGCTTTTAAAACTGTTGGAAACGGTGTACCTTTTGTTTTAGCCAATGGTATAGCAGAAAGCATCTCAGATTATATTAATCACCATTTAGAAGAATAGCTTATGGATTTAAACCACTTAATAGACCTGATTAGTCAATTACCCGAAAACAGCCAAATGAACTATGTGCGAGGGGAAAGTGCTTGTACTTTTGTCCGGATAGACAAAAGTGAAATTCGTTTGTATGCAAAAACTCCTGAAGGAAAGGATGTAACCTTTGCTGAATCATTTCTAAGCGAACTGGCACAACGAATAGAACCCAATGTGGCATTCAACACAAGTCAGCTTCTTAATAATAAAGGATCTAATAGAGCTGTAGTTGATAGTATTATAGCCAATACTGCAGAATTTTATTGGATTACTAAAGATAGAGCAAAATTTACAGTATGGATTCCTTCCAAACCGCATGAGCCAGGAATCTTGGTAGAATGGACAGATTTGGACTTCATAAACCGAGAGACTTCCCTTTTACATCAAATACAACCAGTATCTCCGAAGACAGTAAGGGACTGTTTTATACATTTTTGGAAGATGACTGATGAACATGGCGCAGATTATGAAAACTACATATCATTATTTGAAAGCACTGTTAATCCATACATTAAAGCAGAAATCAATTTCAACAGTGTTTTTGAAATAATAGATTATAAGCAATACAAGCAGATATTAGATGCCATTATTAGCAAATATGGTGAACTGTCTTATCTATCTAGTCCTAACTTAGGAGGTGACAAGTATCGTGTATATTCCACACACAAGCATTATGCTACTTTCCTAAATATTTTGCAGGAAACTGCTAAAATAACAAGACAGAAGCCTAAAACACTACATCATAGCCTAAAAGTACATTCTTCTTACCGCCATTACATCGCTGCAATAAAATCAAAACCATTTCTTTTATTGGCCGGTATATCCGGAACGGGCAAGAGCCGCATTGTACGTGAATTGGCGCGTGCCTGTTGGGATGAAGACTCTGAAGAATTCAAAGCCCAAAAGCCTAAGAATTTCGAGATGATTCAAGTGAAACCAAACTGGCATGACTCCAGCGAACTGATAGGTTATGTAAGTCGTGTCAGCGGCAAGGCCGAGTTTGTTGCAGGGGAGTTCCTGAAGTTCATTGCCAAAGCATGGGAAGATACGGATACACCATACTTTTTGTGTTTGGACGAAATGAATCTTGCTCCTGTAGAACAATACTTTGCAGAATATTTGAGCGTGATAGAATCACGCAAAAGCCATGAGGATGGTCTGGTAACTACCGATCCGATATTGGAAAAGGTTGATGAAGAATGGTATTTCAATCTGACAGCCTCTCTGACTATGAAGGATGATATACGAAAAAAGTTCAATAAGGAAGGTATCTGCATCCCTCAAAACCTCATAGTTGTTGGCACCGTAAACATGGATGAAACCACATTCTCCTTCTCACGCAAAGTGCTTGACCGTGCCATGACCATTGAAATGAACGAAGTGGATTTGGATGCAGGATTGACCGAGCGTTACGAACATATAGAGAAACTGGGCTATGAAGAACTTATAGGGACGGCTGTGGAAGGAGTGGATGTTTATTCCGACAACCGGGAAGTTTGTGACAAGGCGTTAAATTACCTGAAAGCGGTCAATGCTGTGCTGGAGGGTACTCCATTCAAGGTGGCTTACCGCACACGCAACGAGTTCCTGCTTTATGT
>JAHLFB010000177.1 GCA_018884025.1 Candidatus Phocaeicola faecipullorum | reverse complement strand
ACTCGCCAACAAGTCTTTTGGTAAAGAAGTGATAAGAAATATTAAAAAAAATTAATAATATGAAAGTTTCACCTACATATTATGATGAGATTTTTCCTTTTAACGGACAATGGGACATGCCGTCATCATGCGGATTGAAAATTCGTAATATCAATGGCAAGACTTATGTCATTGTAACAGAATTATATCAAGATAATCCTGGAACTTCGGTGACATACGCAGGGAAATCTTTGGCAGAACAGATATGTAAAGCTAAAAACTTGAACATAAACGAAATAGTTTATGTTGAATGTAACCCTGACACTAATTCCAAGCTTTCTTTCTATGATGAAGAATATTTTCTGGTATCATTTGACGGAGATATTCCAACTTACCATCAACTAACACCGGAGGAAGTATTATTCTTATTCCCAAAAGAATGAAAATGAAAAGATTTATAATATTATCAATATTCTTTACCGTATGTTTCAGCCTTAATGCTCAATCTAAAATTGACATTTGGAAAGATATTGAAAACATGAAAGGCAATAAAACAATGATGTTGGTATATCCGGCAGCAGCAAACAACAATACTGGTGCTGCAGTTGTGATATGTCCCGGTGGCAGTTATCATCATCTCGGAATAACTCGAGAAGGTAAAATGGTTGCCGAATGGTTCAACAAAAAAGGGGTATCTGCCTTTGTGCTGTGTTACCGTACTGCAGGAAAAGGTTACCATTATCCTGCTATGATGGAAGACATTCAGCGTGCCATACAATTGATTAGAGACAACGCCGACAAACATGGTATTGACACCGATAAAATTGGTGCAATAGGATTCTCTGCCGGCGGTCACCTTGTCACTATGTCAGGAGCATTTTCCAATCACAACTATTTGTCTGACATTGGAATACAAACAGAAACAAATCTTCGACCCAATTGGATAGCTGCCATCTATCCTGTTGTTTCCATGCAAGACAGCATTGCTCATCAATGGTCTCGAAAATCATTATTAGGAAAAGAAAATATAACAAAAAAGAATAAAGACCTTTTCTCTATGGAATTACAAATACCTGATAATATGCCCCCAACTTTTATATTGGCTTCCAAAGATGATGACGTGGTAGATTACCGCAACAGCATGGCATTAGATAAAGCTTTAACGAACAAAAATATATGTCATTCTTTTCTACTCTTAGATACCGGAGGACATGGTTATGGGATGAAAGACACCGATTTTACCGTTTCTTCACAATGGAGAGAAAAACTTTATGAATGGTTGATTTCCATTAATGTTTTGAAATAAAATTATTATGACAAACAAATATCCCCTTATTGAATATCAACCTCTTGATGTAATAAAGAAATATCAGGAAGTAAGATTATGTGAGACAATGGAATATCTTAACGCAAAATCACCGTTTTATTCCAAAATGTTTAATGATAATCATATAGATATTGAAAAAATAAAAACCATAGAATCGTTACAAGAAATACCTTTCACTGAAAAAAAAGACCTGCAACTATATAACGAAGATTTTATTTGCGTTCAAAAGGAAAAAATAATCGATTATATAACCACCTCCGGTACTTTGGGAGATCCTGTTACCTTTGCATGTAGTGAAAAAGACTTACAACGATTGGCATATAATGAGAAAATATCATTTATTTGCGCAGGATTGAGACCCGGCAACATTATGCAACTCATGACTACCATAGACAAAAGATTTATGGCAGGATTGGCTTATTTCCTGGGTATCAGGGATTTGGGAGCAAGTATTATACGCGTCGGTAACGGAATACCTGAACTACAATGGGACACCATACGTCGTATCAAACCGGACACCATATTATGTGTGCCGTCATTTATATTACGACTGATACAATACGCTGAAGAACACGGCATAGATTATAAAAACTCTACTATCCGTCGTATCATAGGCATTGGTGAAGGATTACGAGACCAGAACTTCAACCTCAATCTTCTCGGCAAGAAGATAAAAGAGAAATGGGATGTACAACTCTTCGCCACATATTCATCTACAGAGATGTCAGCCACTTTCCCGGAATGTGAATATGGCTGCGGTGGTCATCATCATCCAGAACTAATAATAGTAGAAATAATTGGCGAAAACGATGCTCCCGTCAAAGATGGCGAAGTAGGTGAAGTGGTAATAACGACTCTCGGTGTTGAAACCATGCCACTGTTGCGTTTCAGGACCGGAGACATGGCAAGCATTCATACCGAACCTTGTCGCTGTGGTCGCAAGTCTTTCCGTATCAGCCCTTTGGTAGGACGTAAGAACAATATGATAAAATTGAAAGGTACTACATTGTATCCTCCTGCAATATTCGATGTACTCGACAATACCGAATATGTTGAGAATTATGTAGTTTATATAGACTATAATTCTACCGGTACCGATGAAGTATTAGTAAAAATAGGATTACGTCATACACCTGAATTCGATGTGGTGAAAGAACTCAAGGACCGTTTCCGTGCTCGTATAAGAGTGGCTCCTGAGATAGAAATAACCCCAGCTGAAATAATACAAAAAATTAACTTTCCGGCAACAAGTCGTAAACCTGTGAAACTAATTGATAACCGCAAATAATATCATTATATATGAATGAATTTGACAACATAAAACCATATTCCGACAAAGATGTCCCTGCCGCAATCAAAAGATTAGCTGATAATGAACTGTTTCCTGCAATAATCCATTATCTTTTCCCTGATAGGAACTTTGAAGAATATCGCAATGAATTTATCAATATAAAAACTGTTAAAGAGTTTCAAGTAAAATTCGTATATTCTGCAATGAAATCCATTATTAAAAATACATCAACAGGATTTCATTATTCAGGAGCAAACAATATCGATAAAGACGACTGTCATGTTTATATAAGCAATCACAGAGACATAGCACTCGATGCCGCATTGTTCGATTGTGTCCTTTATGAGAACAACATCGATACTTGCGAAATAACATTCGGAAACAATTTGATGCAAGGTGATTTCATAATTGATTTTGGTAAAATAAACAAAATGTTTCGTATCATGCGAGGCGGCAATGCTCATGACTTCTACAAACAGTCAATCGAGGTGTCTCAATATATTCGTTATACCATCTTGGAGAAAAAACAATCTATCTGGATCGCTCAACGCAATGGTCGTACCAAAGACGGCGACGACAAAACAGAACTTGGCGTACTGAAAATGCTATCTCTTGGTAGTAAAAGCAACTTCGTTGAAAATTTCAATGAAATTAATATTTTGCCAATCTCAATATCATACGAATATGAGCCATGCGATTTCATGAAAACGCAAGAACTTTTTATCACAAAATACCAAAAATATGAAAAAGAACCCGGAGAAGATATGAAAAGCATCCTAAATGGCATCAGTCAGAAAAAAGGCGAAATACATCTTTCAATATGCCCTCCCATCATAATAGAAGAACTTGAATACTGTGACAGATTCGATAAAAACGAAAAATTCATACAACTTGCAAAGATAATAGACGATCGAATATACAGAGATTATAAATTATTCAAGAACAATTATATAGCACATGACCTGCTAAATAAATCCTATCGCTATGAAAATCATTATTCAAAAGAAGATAAGGAGTCTTTCATACAATATAAAAACAATGGATTAAGCCAACTTAACGGAGATTATGATGAACTGGAACAAATATTTTTAAAGATTTACGCTACACCCGTCGATAATTGTGAAAGATTTAAAAAACATTAATATATTACATTACAATATAATCAAACATTTAAGACGCATTAACGCGTCTTTTTTCATGCAATTTTAATGTTAAAACGATTTATTTCTCTTTCAATTTGTGATTTTAAGTTGTTAAACCCACAATTGTCAGAAAAATGAATAATACATTATGAGATCTTTATCATTTCTTATATTCATTCCCTTATTATTATCATCTTGTTATTTAGAAAACATTCTTTCATATAAAATACCGAGCATAGAAGATCAATTTTATTTCGATAAAATCAACATTGATTGCAGTGAAAACCCTTCATATTTTCCATAAGATACAAATTCTTTGCCATTATTACCCAAAATATACCACAAAGCAACTAGTAACAATACATTAGAATCTTTTTTGGTAAAAAAAAGAACCCTCTCCTTCTTGATTTTACGTAATGACACTTTAATTTTCGAACGTTATTACTATGATACCGTTCAATATCCGGTCATTCCAACTTTCTCAATATCAAAAAGTTTTGTTTCCACATTAATCGGTATAGCTTTAGATGAAGTTTTTTTTAATAGTTTGAATGAACCTATTACATATTACGTTCCGGAATTAGACAGCAATTACAGGAATATCACCTTACAAATGCTACTTGACATGCGTTCCGGGCTTGATTGTCACGGATTTATCAATGGTGTGCCAAGAATATATTTCAGCAAAGACCTTAATAAAGATATAAATAATTATTATCTCAGAAACAAACCCGGTTCTGAGTTTAATTACTTGAATATAAATACATTATTATTAACCATTGCATTAGAAAACGCCACTTCGACAAATACTGCAAACTATTTGGAAGCTAAAATTTGGAAACCTCTCGGAATGGCAAATCCGGCTACTTGGAATGTCGATGACACCGGACAAATCAAAGGGTTTACAGGATTAAACGCCTCTCCTATGGATCTAATACGTTTTGGCAATCTTATTTTGAAAAATGGCGTGTATAACGGACAACAACTGATTCCGTACAATTGGTTAACCGAATGCATGACCATTCATAACGATTCCAAAGACAACAACGGCTATCATTATTCTTACAGTTGGAGAATTACAGATAAAGGTAACTATGCAGCTACCGGTCTTTTAGGACAATACATTTTCATCGTCCCATCAAAAAATATCGTAATTGTTCGTACCGGCGACTCTTTCAGTCACTTTAACTGGATACAATTTTTAGAAATATTATCTGAGACACTATAAACTCAGAATTTTTCAAACTCTTCCTGCTTCTCGCTCCACTTATCAATAAGTTCCTGCAGAAATTCTTTCTTTTGAGAATATCTCAAATACCATTTATCATCTGTTATAATATCCGGATGAGAGTGAGGATTTAATAAAACCATCTCCATTTCCGCCAACTCTTTTTCAATAGACTCTATCTCTTCCTCTATTTTTTTAACCTCTCTTCCAAGTCGTTTTTTTTCTTTGTTAATTTGTTTATTAGCTTCGTAATCAATTCTATTCTGCGATATTGACTGAGGAGACTGCTTGGGTATGTTATTTCTTTTATTCAACTCTTCCAACTCTGAAATTTTCTTTGCCTCCATAAAGTCATAAACATCACCAATATATTGTTTTATATGAGGTTTCTTAAACTCATATACTTTATTGGTAAGTCCTTGAAGAAAATCACGGTCGTGCGACACTACTATCAATGTTCCGTCATATTGAATAAGTGCAGATTTCAGAATATCTTTCGACAGCATATCAAGATGATTGGTAGGCTCATCGAGAATCAACAGATTTGTTGGAAATAACAACATTTTGGCAAGTGACAAACGAGCTTTCTCGCCTCCGGAAAGCACTTTGACTTTCTTGTCAATATCCTCACCACTAAAGAGAAAAGCCCCGAGCAAGGACTTTACCTTGACACGCATATCACCTTTTGCCACATCGTCGAGTGTCTCAAAAACAGTTTTCTCCGGGTCAAGCATCTCATGCTGATTTTGAGAATAATAACCTATAGAAACTAAGTGTCCCAATTTAACCTCGCCATCATGATCCAAAACACCGGCAATAATCTTCGACAAAGTTGATTTTCCTTCACCATTACGTCCAACAAAAGCAATCTTTTCACCTCTTGTAACAATAAGATTAATATCATCAAGGACCTGTTTCTCTCCATAACGCTTTGAGACATGCTGTAATTCCAATGTTATCTTACCGGAATGAGGTGCAGGTGGAAAACGAAAATGTATTGCAGATTTATCTCTATCGTCAACTTGAACCATATCCATGCGTTCCAAATATTTCACACGAGATTGCACCTGTTTTGCTTTTGTTGCCTTATAACGAAACCGTTCAATGAAAGCTTCAATATTTTTTATTTCCTTCATCTGATTGTCAAGAGCTGCCTTTTGAAGATCTATACGCTCCTCCCGACGCTCTACAAATTCCGAATAAGAACATTTATAATCATATATCTTGGCCCCTGATATTTCTATTGTCCTTATAGTAATATGGTCAAGGAAAGCACGGTCGTGTGATACCATAAGCACTGCACCATAATAAGACTTCAAAAACGACTCGAGCCATTGTATTGATTCTATATCAAGATGATTTGTCGGTTCATCCAACAGTAACAATTTAGGTTTCTTCAACAGTATCTTGGCAAGTTCTACACGCATCTGCCAACCATTGCTGAATTCCGTCATTGATCTTGTCATATCATCATGTTCAAAGCCGAGACCCACAAGGATACGTTCCGCCTCCCCCTCAATGGAATGACCTCCCAACAGAGCGAGACGCTCGTTCAAACTGCTCATCTTTTCAATCTGTTTTTGATAAGACTGTGATTCATAATCAGTACGGCTTATTATATCCTGTTGAATATCAAATAATTTCTTCTCTATTACATGATACTCATCGAAAGCTGTCATCACTTCTTCCATGACGGTCATGGAACTATATATTTTTTTTTCTTGCGGCAAATATCCTATACTTACATCATCCGACATCACGACATCACCTTTAGTAGGTTGCTCAAGACCACAAATAAGACGAATGAGTGTTGTTTTTCCCGCTCCATTTTTACCGACAAGACCTATTCTGTCTTTCTCACGTATCATAAAGCTGATATCGCTAAAAAGGTCTTTTCCAGTATAATGTATGCTAAGATTCTGTATTGAAATCATGATGCAAAGATATGGATTTTTATCTCAAATAAGAAATTTTCTTTTTTAACGACATAAAAAAAGGGGACGCTGTTGCGTCCCCTTTCTCTTCTTAATCATACTCGATGATTATTTGATAACGGTGATCCTCTTCACTGTCACTCCGCTCTCGCTTACTATCTGTACCATGTAAACTCCTGCTTCCATCTGTGACATGTCTATCATCTCCTCGTCGCTCGTCACTCCCTTGTCCATCATCACCTGACCCAATACACTCGTTACCGTGATGCGGCTCATGCCTTCTGCCTCTATCCTCAACTCGCCCTTCGTAGGATTCGGATATACCGTCACCCCTCTCATCTCGTTGTCTTCCACACTACTCACTTCCACCATTACATAATCTTCATCTGGATTCGTCACTGAGTTCGCAGGCTCTGACTCACAGGTCTCTCCTCCTTCTTCATACACTGCCGTCACCTGATAGTAGTATGTCCCGGGATGTCCCGTCAGATCATCGTAGTACTCTCCTCCGTTCCCTTCTGCAGGTACTTCCGCTATCAATTCATACTCTCCTTCTGTTTCCCCTCTGTACACATTGTAATGATCCAGACTGCGGCTGCTCCCGGTTATCGGTCTCGTCTCTACTGCCTCTTCCTGTCCCTTAGCCTCTATCTCTCCACTCGCTACCTCTCCTTCGAAGCCTGACAACTCCACTACTTCTCCGCCTTCCGTTTCATTCGTTACATACGCTCTCACCATGAACGTATATACCAATCCTGCTGTGGCAACATCTATCCATTGTACTCCGTCGGTCGATACCCATCTACCGTTCGGATCTCCCGTGTCGTTGCTCACTGCTCCTGGGAACTGTACTCCACTGTTGTACAACGTTACCCACAGATTCTGCGTCACATCCAACGGCAATGCACTGCTCAATTCTATCTCATGCCACGTGTTGCTTCCCGTAGTCGTGAAATTCTGGCTGTGTACCAATGTCGCCGGCGCACTCGTTCCTCCATAGTATATGTTCAATGTGTATGAGCCCGCTTCGTAATCGTACATCTGTACCTTCGTCAGACTCGTCCCTTCATATCCGCTTATCGCTCCTGTCGGGAACATCACTCCCCAGTACAGCGTACCTCCGGCTCCTATCGCATCCACATTCACTCCGTCATCATAATACAACCACTCTCCTACAGGTACCGTGTTGTCGTATGGCCATATCACATGTGCTCCGTATGTTCCGCTCTCCCAGTAATATTCTCCGTACAGATCTTCCGGCGCTCCACACTCTATTCCTCCGGGTACTTCAACCTCCACACATACAGGACATGACATCGCATAGTCTTCATACACCGTCCTTACACAATAGTTATATACTCCGTCCGGAACTTCCTCATCCACATACGTTCCCGTCGTCACTGCCGTAGGCGTCAGCAACTCTCCGTCTCTGAATACATATACTCCGCCTCCTACCGGTGGCACAGGTCCCCCGTTTCCACTGCCGCTTATCTTCATCGCTATTCCGTATGCCGTTCCTGATCCGTCGTCTATCAACGTCGCCCATGTTCCTGCCTGATCCTGTAGTCCGTTTCCTGTCGTCATCTCTCCAGGTATCACTCTAGGCATCGCCCACGGTCCGCTCGGCAACGTCCCTTCCAACGTGTATGACATCCAGTACTCTCCTGCCTCCAACTCTATGTTCAATCCACTCGCCGTCACACTCATTATCGGTCTCTGACTGTTCGTCAAATCTGTCGATGTCGTACGGTATATTCCCGTGAATGCCGTACTCGTCATCAAATTCGTCGTGCGATCTCCCCAGATTACCTGGCCTCCGCTCATCGGATTGCCGTCATAGATCTCCACATACATTCCCGTGTATGTCGATGTCGTGCTTGACCCCGTCTGATATGAATATACCTCTATCTCCTCTATCGTTGAGGCTCCTGTCAACGTGAAGTCGTCCGCTACCGCATAGCTCAAACCGTTCGACACATTCGGTCCGTATGTCGTCTGGCTCCCTTGTAACGCGCTCACATCTGCTCCTCCTACTCCTGCTCCCGGGTTCGTTACCATCTCGCTCTGATCAAACAACACTTCTCTTCCTCCCGCTTTCGCTCCCGCACTCAATTCAACATCATCGATATTAATCACAAATTGATCTGATACATTAAAATGACGGAATGCTATATATACCTCTTGTCCCGCATATTCACTCAAATCCACACTCTTCTGATACCATGTCCCCTGCACGTTCATTCCTCTCATTCCTTTATCTCCTCCTACACTCTTCGCCGTCAGCGTCTCCTCCCAGATCGTCGTGAAGTCCGACGCACTCGTGTTTCCGGCTGTCGATATCGCAACTCCGTAATGTTCGGCAGGATATGCAGCATCCTGTGCACATACATAGAATGAAAGCGTCGAATTATCTCCTATGGAATACTTCTGCGGAGTTACAAGATAATTGTCCGGATTCAATGCTGCAAAAGCAGGATTATAATATGACTCAGACATTACACATCCAACACTGTTATGTGCAACTATATCAAGATATGACGATACATCTGTATTATGATTCCAATTATATCCGTCTCCGTCGGCATCTATCGTTGTCCACCCTTGAATTCCGTCTTCAAAGTCGAACATGAACTCGTCTCCTCCGGGTACCGGCGGTATCGGGCCTGAACCGTCCCATGTCAATGTTACAGTGTTGCCGCTCACTTCTGCCTCTACCTCTTCCACTCCTTCATAGTTCGAGCAGTCCGCATACGTCCACGTGTATTCCGACCACGCTCCCATTCCCGTCGCAAACATCGCTGCCACCTGTGTCGTGTATTCATTGCCCTCAACAAGGTTCGTCACATCGTGCTGGTAATACGGTACTGTCACATCCGCTTCATATACATTGTCCAACAATACTTTGTATCCCTGCAACGCTCTCTCTCCTCTATCACTGCCGTTGCTCAACGACACATCGTCTATATCCAACCAATACTGATCCGTCACATTGAAGTGTCTTATCGCTATATATACCTCTTGTCCCGCATATTCGCTCAGATCGACAACCTTGTTATACCAGTTGCCCTGTGCATTCATTCCCCTCATTCCTTTCTCTCCACTGCTCTTCGCCGTCAGCGTCTCTTCCCAGATCGTCGTGAAGTCCGACGCACTCGTGTTTCCGGCAGTCGATATCGCAACTCCATAGTGCTCCGCTGCATACAGATTGTCTTGCGCACATGCATAGAATGACAGCACCGAATTGCTTCCTATCATGTATTTCTCTGCTGTCACAAGATAGTTGTCAGGATTCAATGTTCCGTACCAGTTGTCATACGACTGCGAATATGCACAGTATTGGCTCTGATGTCCATAACCGGCTCCAAGAGATGTTGACGTGTTGTTCCACACAAAGCCGTCTCCATCCGCATCTATCGTCGTCCATCCCGTCAATCCTCCGTCTTCAAAGTCGAACATGAACTCGTCTCCTTCCTGTATAGGGGCAGAACCTCCTACTCCATCCCACATGGCCCAGCCCGTAGGTGATACATACAAGTTCGTTATCGCTCCCAATATCTCTTCCATCATACACTCTACAGTCGTGGCTTCCCAGATCTCTATCGTGTCTCCAACAGCACATGACTGGTATCC
>JAHLFB010000176.1 GCA_018884025.1 Candidatus Phocaeicola faecipullorum | reverse complement strand
CTCGGACAAGGAAGTACACAATATAAATGCCGTACTTGCGGCAGTTCGCTGAATGCCCACTCAAAGGAGTGTGCCATGCAGACTACCGTGACAGACAACGAGCTGGACACCTCGGAGCTGGACGGGATGGTACAGGAAGCCGAAAACCAGGTGTCCGTCCTCCAGTCACAGATAAAGGCATTGGAAGACGAAAACGAAATCCTGCTGAAGAAGATTTCAGAATCGAGTGTGGAAGACGCCGCTGTTTACCGGCAGCAATACAACAGCAACCTGACACAGATAAATCAACTCAAAGGTGAACTGTCTGACTGGCAGAAAAAGCTGTCTGAATACGAAGATGCGAAGTCTGAGGCTGCAGCGGACAATGCCGTCGCTACAGATGATTATTACCGCATACCTGCCATCATGCAGGATTGCAAGACCTCATTCAATCTTACCTGGCAGGACGGTGGTTCATGGAACGGTTACACGTATATCCGGAAGGCGACCATGCCGGACATCAGCGGTACCATCACTTTCAAGGCGACCCTCTCAATAGCAAGGAAGCCCAAATACTTCCTCGGTATCAAGATACACCGCGCCATTCTGCAGATTTCATGGGAGCTGACCACGGAATACACAGACACCCATGTGGCCGATGTACTGACGCTGGACCCCAACCTGTCGGACACGGAGAAGACCAGCCTTGTAAACGACCGCATTGCAGAGATAGCAAGAGAATACCCTTCCTGCAAGATAACTACGGAATACGCCCGAACACCACCACAGGAAGATACATCCACCGGGGACGTGTACCACCTGCTATGGTCAAGCGACCGACTTGAAGTTGCCCGCGAGGTGGACACCCGCCTCACAAGAATCTATGCCGACCTTGTGTCCTTGGAAAAGATGATGCATTATAAGTACACCATCATCGACATACTGAAGGATGTCCTGCCAGAACCGGACACAGATGACGGGCGAAGAATCACGCTTGTAGAAGAATGTCACGACCGATGGGTAGAGAACGCCCGAAGCCTGCGGAACAGAAGCAGGCAAGGAAACAGAAAGGAGGTGCATCCATGAAATACAATCTGATTGGGACTTTTCTGCTGCTTATGCTCCTTCCTGATACAATAAAGGCACAATGGACCTTCGACATTGTATCGGTAGAAGCCTATATCAACGACCATAAGAAACAGCGTAGCCTATTACTGGCCCGCAGTACACTGGAATACAGCAACAAACTGTTACATGAGTACAGTCGGGATGCCACCGTCGAATACAAGGAGTTGAATGTGGATTTGGACAAGTACACCCGTGCTTTCGATGTTATTGATGTAATGTACCAATCTCTCCGAACGGTGCTGAACGCAAAAGACACCTACACAACAGTGAGTGACCGCATAAGTGGCTACAAGAACATGCTAACCGAGTTCAATGACAAGATATTGAAGCGAGGTGAAATCGCTCCCTCTGACCTGCTTATCATCACGATAAACGAACGAGCGATACGCGACATCGCACAAGACGGGGAACATCTGTACAAGTCCCTTAACGACCTTGTGCTGTATGCGACAGGGGCAGCAGCATGCTCAACCTCGGATCTGCTTATGGTCATGGAGGCCATCAACAGTTCTCTGGATGACATTGAGCGTCATTTGAACCGGGCCTATATCGAAACATGGAGATACATACAGGTGCGAATCGGGTACTGGAAAGAAAAAATATACCGCGCCCGTACCAAACAGGAAATCGCCAACAGTGCTTTCGGGCGTTGGCGCAAGGCCGGGAAACTGGATTATTAACGACAAAAGGGAAAGGATATGAAAATGAAAAGAACACTTTTAGTGGTGACGGCAATCACGGCAATGCATACAGCTTATGCCCAGTATGCGACCTACAACCACGACTCGCCAAAGCAGAACCAGATTACTGTGATGGAAACCGGCACAGGAGCACTGACTCCTGAAATTTACTATACGCTGCTGCATAAGAACTACAAGAAAACAGCAGCAGCAAAAAACAAGCTGTCGTTCCGGACGCTGGCCGGTGTCAATCTCTACAACCAAACGGACGAAGCGGAAGCCATCGATTCCGCATTGGTCAAACGTGCCGAAATCGAAGCGTTGAACGTGGCGGACAGGCAGATAGACCTGGCATGGATTGCCGAAGGAGACAAAGTGAACGGACAGATGGAACGATTCAAACACAACATTGACCGTATTCTCACCGCCGGGGGATCACCGGATGACCGGGAGCGGTGGACGGAATACTACCATGTGTATCAATGTGCCATCAACGCCACCCAAGAAGCGTACATGCCCAACGCGCAGCGAAAAAAAGAATACCTGCGGATATATGAAGATATAGTCAGGCAGAATGAGATACTCGTCACCTACCTTGCACAGCGGCAGAACGCCAGTCTGACAAAAGAACTGCTGGGAGCAACCGGAAACCAGTTGCCGGACAAGGAAAGTATCATCCGTGATGCCGTGGGCAGATGGAATGAAGCCGGACTTGCGGTACGTGGGTCACAAACGGACGGAAACGACGGAACAGGAAACGGAGAAGAAACAGTAAGTAAAGGACACTAAAAAAAAGAATATCTCATGGCAGACGGAAGCATACTTTCAGAATTTGGCATCAACATTTTAGAGGAAGAGATTGATGACGTCATCTTTCAAACCAATGAATTTCTGACCGACGCAACATTCACGGGGGCACAAGGGCCGTTTTGGTGGATATTGCAGATGTGTATGGCACTCGCCGCCCTGTTCTCGCTCATCGTGGCGGCAGGCATGGCGTACAAGATGATGATAAAGCATGAGCCGCTGGATGTAATGAAACTGTTCAGACCACTTGCGGTTTCATTGGTGCTCTGTTGGTGGTATCCTCCGGCAGACACAGGAATGGCAGGCAGCGGCAGTAACTGGTGCTTTCTGGACTTTTTGTCCTATATCCCGAACTGTATCGGTTCGTACACGCATGACCTGTATGAGGCAGAAGCGACACAAATCTCTGACAAGTTTGAAGAAGTACAGGAGCTTATCTATGTACGTGATACCATCTATACCAGCTTGCAGGCACAGGCGGACGTAGCCCACACAGGCACATCCGACCCCAACCTGATAGAAGCGACGATGGAACAAACCGGTGTGGACGAAGTCACCAACATGGAAAAAGACGCAGCCAAGCTATGGTTTACTTCGCTGACTTCCGGAATTGTTGTCGGACTGGACAAAGTTATCATGCTCATAGCCCTTGTGGTATTCCGTATCGGATGGTGGGCGACTATATATTGCCAGCAAATCCTACTTGGCATGCTGACAATATTCGGGCCGATACAATGGGCTTTCAGCCTGTTGTCCAAGTGGGAGGGAGCCTGGGCGAAATGGCTTACAAGATATCTGACAGTACACTTTTATGGAGCAATGCTCTACTTCGTTGGCTTCTATGTACTGCTCCTGTTCGATATCGTGCTGTGCATCCAGGTGGAGAACCTGACAGCAATAACGGCGAGCGAGCAGACAATGGCCGCCTACCTGCAGAACTCGTTCTTCTCCGCCGGTTACCTGATGGCTGCAAGTATCGTGGCTCTGAAATGCCTGAACCTTGTCCCTGACCTCGCGGCGTGGATGATACCGGAAGGCGATACTGCCTTCTCGACCCGAAACTTCGGAGAGGGTGTAGCCCAACAAGCCAAGATGACAGCCACGGGAGCGATGCACACTGTATTGAAATAATTATCAACAAAACAACTATAATATGAAGATTGAAAAGAAAATTGAAAACTGGTGCCAAGACACGTGTTTCGTGAATTTCACCAACCAGCGTATGCACCAAGAACTGACAGAAAGACCTGAAAACAAACGCTATGACATCCTATTTGAAGAACTGGACGAAGCGTTCGAGTATGATGACCGCTACATCGGGCCGCTGGTGGAATACCTGACCTGCCGCCTACACATCGCCAAACTCTGCAAAAACGCCTGTCAGCGTGAACGTGGTATCTGGTGGGTATGGTACCAGGTAGCAATGGAAGGCTATTATGTACAAGTGTTTTCGGAATACTTTGACCCGTTACTGAACGAACTGCGTATGACCCTAATGCCTATACTGCATAGGGAATACACGCGCATGAAATCATTAAAAGGGAAGTAAGTCATGTATGGGGAATCAGGTAAAGGAATGGAAAAATGACCTGACAAGATTATGTACGGAAGTCCATGCCTGAATTTTAGTCCTATTGGAAACAGAAATGAAGCATTAGGAAATGGAAATCATCTGACAGCTATACCATTGAAGTTTCCTGAGGGGCATCCCCAATGTATCAAATCAAAGAAAAAGCAATCACATAAATTTGAGACTATGGTCATCAAGAACCTGGAAAACAAAATCAAGTTGGTAGGCATTGTCTGCACTGCTTTTCTGGTAGGATGCATCCTCATCAGCGTATCAAGTATCTGGACAGCCCGAACGATGGTTGCGGATGCACATAAGAAGGTCTATGTATTGGACGGCAACGTACCGATACTAGTGAGCCAGACCACGATGGACGAAACGCTTGACGTGGAAGCCAAGTCCCATGTCGAAATGTTCCACCATTACTTCTTTACCCTGCCGCCGGATGACAAATACATCCGCTATACGATGGAGAAAGCCATGTACTTAGTGGACGAAACGGGACTGGCACAATATAATACGCTGAAAGAAAAAGGTTTCTACTCAAATATCATGGGTACGAGTGCGGTGTTCAGCATCTTCTGCGACAGCATCAAGTTCGATCGTGAAAAAATGGAGTTCACCTACTACGGCAGGCAACGCATTGAACGGCGGAGCAATATCCTTATGAGAGAACTTGTTACCGCCGGACAACTCAAACGTGTCCCCCGAACAGAGAACAACCCGCACGGACTGCTCATCGTAAACTGGCGCACACTGCTGAACAAAGACATTGAACAGAAAACGAAAAACAACTATTAAACCATCGAAATCATGAACATCAAGGGATTCAGACGTATGCTCCTTGGCGAGAAAATGCCGGACAAAAACGATCCGGAGTACAAGGAACGCTACGAGCGAGACGTGAATGCCGGCCGGAAGTTCGCCAAAGCAACACGGATAGACAAGGCGGCAGCGAAGGTACAGGGCTTTGCCAACATGCACCGGACACTGTTTCTGGTCATCATTTTCACATTCGTCCTCGGAGGATTGGCGTGGAACATTTACCGTCTGACGGTGATGTACCACCACCAGCCTTCTACACGGACGGCCACAGAAGTGCAGGACTCAGTGTTGCGTGAACGGCATAGAAACGTAGTTGTGCCACGACATCCAGAAACGGGTATCGAAGCAAAACACATACATGGACCGCAACAATCCAATGCAAATGAAAAGAATAATAATGCCGAAGAAAGCAGGCAACAGATGTATAACGAACAATCGGATAAAATGTAATGGAGATTTTCAAGAAAATCAATTTCAGGCAGACGAAGTACATGCTTCCGGCCATCCTGTATATACCGCTGCTTGGCACATCGTACTTCATATTTGACCTGTTCCGCACAGAAAAAGCAGATGTACAGGACAAAACGCTGCAGACCACCGAGTTCTTGAATCCGGAGCTACCGGACGCCACCATCAAGAACGGAGACGGCATAGGCAGCAAGTATGAAAACATGGCCAAATCATGGGGCCAGGTGCAGGACTATACTGCCGTTGACAACATTGAAAGGGATGAACCTGATGAAAACAAGGAAGAATATGAATCGCAATATACAGCCGACGACATTGCCCTGCTTGGTCAGCAGGAACAGGAAAAGAATATGGCAGCGCAGACAGCCGATGCCAAGAGGCGTGAGGAAGAAGCCCTCGCAGAACTGGAAAAAGCCCTTGCGGAAGCGAGATTACGGGGACAGAAAGAAGCCTTACCCTCCGAAACGGACAGCACAACCATGTCCGAACCGCAGGACACCACCGACACAGTGAAAGGGACCATTGACGAGGACAACCGTGCGGTAAAAGCTCCGGGAGAGAACGACAATGCCAGCGAAGTAGTAAAGAAAATAAAGACTGCCTCGGATTACTTCCACACGATAGACCGCAACGGGCTGGAACCGAAACTCATCCAAGCCATCATAGACGAAGACATCAAGGCTGTTGACGGTTCGCGTGTACGTCTAAGATTATTGGACGATGTGGAAATTGATGGCGGTACGGTCAAGAAAGGCACTTATCTATACGCCACGGTAAGCGGTTTCTCCTCCGGGCGAGTAAAAGGAAGCATCAACAGCATCCTCGTCAACGACGAACTGGTCAAAGTGAATCTTTCGATATATGATACAGACGGACTTGAAGGCCTGTATGTACCGCAAAGCCAATTCCGAGAGACTAGCAAGGACGTGGCAAGCGGAGCAATGAGCGGCAATATGAGTATAAACACCGGCGGTTACAACAACAGCCTAGCCCAATGGGGGATGCAGGCTGTGCAGAATGCTTACCAGAAAACGAGCAACGCCATCAGCAAAGCCATAAAGAAAAACAAAGTGAAACTGAAATACGGAACATTCGTATATCTAGTGAACGGAAACCGAAAATAATACAAACAACCACGAAAATGATACAGAATGACAATATTTACAACATGGACTGTCTGGAAGGCATGAAACACATCAACGACCATAGTATAGATGCCATAATTGCAGACCTGCCTTACGGAGTTCTGAACCGTCAGAACAAATCCGTGAAATGGGACCAGAAAATTCCACTTGAACCTTTATGGGAACAATACAAGAGAATCACCAAACCGGACAGCCCCATCATCCTGTTTGCGCAGGGAATGTTTACAGCGGAACTGGTGCTGTCACAGCCCAAACTGTGGCGGTACAACCTGATCTGGCATAAAGACAGAAGCAGCGGTCACCTGAATGCCAATCGTATGCCGTTGCGACAACATGAGGATATCCTCATATTCTACAAAAAACTGCCGGTGTATCATCCACAAATGACAGCTTGTCCCCCTGAAAAAAGGAATCATGGCCGCCGTAAGACAGAGGGTTTCACCAACCGTTGCTATGGAGAAATGAAACTCGCACCGGTACGCATTGCCGATGACAAATATCCCACATCAGTCATTTCCGCACCGAAAGAACACCGGAACGGCATGTTTTATCATCCGACACAGAAGCCGGTTGCCCTGATAGAGTACCTGATACGTACCTACACGGACGAAGGAGACATAGTATTGGACAACTGTATAGGTTCAGGAACAACTGCCGTGGCTGCCGTCCGGACGGGACGACACTATATCGGATTCGAGATAGACAAATCGTACTGCGAAATTGCCGAACAACGAATCCGGGAAGAAATGAAACACGTAGAAGACATGAAACAAAAGACAAATATACAACAGTAAGATAATCAATGGCAATATGAATATGAATCTGAAAAAAGAAATGACGGCAATTTTACTTATTGGCGGGCTGCTGTCAGGACAGGACACAATGGCTCAACGGACATACGAAGAAATGGAGCAGCTGACCGTGAACGAGCAGGTGACAACCGTCATCACCGCTTCAGAGCCGGTACGCTTCGTGGACATCTCTACCGACAAGATTGCTGGAGACCAACCTCTTGACAACATCATAAGACTGAAGCCCAAGGAACCAGGACACGAAGACGGCGAGGTGCTTGCCATCGTGACCGTTGTGACAGAACGCTACCGTACACAGTATGCACTGATCTACACCACAAGGATGACAGAAGCCGTAACCGACAAGGAAATCTTACCGCTGGAACGAAATGCCTATAACAATCCCACCGTATCCATGTCCACAGCCGAGATGTCCGGACTGGCCAGACGCATCTGGAACTCTCCAGCCAAAATACGTAATGTGGCAAGCAAAGGACACCGCATGACCATGCGACTGAACAACATCTATGCCGTGGGCGACTATTTCTTTATTGACTTCTCAATCGAGAACAGAACGCATATCCGTTTCGACATCGACGAGATACGAATAAAACTTGCGGATAAAAAGGTATCCAAAGCAACCAACTCACAGGTTATCGAACTGACTCCGGCAATGGTGCTGGAGCCGAACCGGACATTCCACCGGGGTTATCGCAATGTAATTGTTATCAAGAAGATGACCTTTCCCAATGACAAGGTGCTGACCATCGAGATGACAGAAAAACAAATCAGCGGACGCAATATCAGTCTGAACATAGACTATGAGGATGTACTGGCCGCCGATTCTTTTGACAATTCACTGTTGGAGGAGGAATGACAATGAGAAATACGACAATCCTTGTGATAGCCTGCCTTTGCATGGCTGTAAGCGCACAAGCACAACGCAATACCGGACGACTTTCCGTCGGTGTCGGACTCCTGTACCGCAACGGTATGGACCTGACCTTCTCCTATGAACACGAGATGAACTACCACAACGCATGGGAATTTTTCGCCAATGGTTATCTGCAATGGGAAGACTGTGAGAAGTGCAAGCATGTATGTCCGGAAACCTTCTGGCGGAACTACCGCTCCTACAGTTTCGGCGCAGCTTACAAGCCATGCGTAGCACGAGGGCGAAACCATTACGGCAATCTGCGTATCGGAGCATCAGCCGGTAGCGATACAAAGAAATTTCTCGGCGGCATCCACCTCGGCTACGAGCACAGCTATGTATTGCGGTCCGGCTGGACATTCTTCTGGCAAGCCAAGGGAGACATAATGATAAAAGGTGCCGACCTGTTACGGGCAGGAATAGTTCTTGGCGTGAAACTACCGGTAAAATAAACAACAATAAAAACATAATAAAATGATAACATTTAAGATTCACCCGATAATCCTCATGATGGCAGTTCTTATGTTTGCCTCCTGCGATGCACACATAGAGACTCCTGATGAGACGGTACGTCCCGGCCATGTCCTTTGTGACGATGGCAAGGCACTACCCTATGACCAATTTGAACTATCCGGCAAACGCGCCGTAGCTGTTGTATTTGATACGGGACAGCACGGAGAGACAGAAGGGAACGGCTATGCCGTCTATCTTTGGGACATCACACCCGAAGCATTTGCGGACAGCTTAGGTGTGGAACAGGGAACCTCGGCCGATACGGAGGCTTTTGACGGGAACGCGAATACCTTTGCCTTATATGACACACAGGAAACAAGCTCCCCGATGGCGAAAGCAGTCTTCGACCTATGGTATTACAGACAAAGCGCCTATATTCCTTCGGTGGCACAGATGCGTTTGCTGTACGCAGCACGGGAGACCATTAATCCCGTCATCGAAAAATGCGGTGGCGACCCTCTGCCGAATCCGGACACCGAAGACTGCTGGTACTGGACATCGACAGAAGTGGAAGGACAGCAGACCGCCAAAGCATGGCTCTACTCACTGGGCAGCGGTGCCATACAAGAGACCTCCAAAATACAGGCGCACCGGGTGCGTCCCATTATTACACTAACAAACTAAAACACCATACAATGAAAACGATAGACATAGCCATGATTGTAGGACTTGTGCTGATGGTTACTTCACTTATCCTGATGTATATCAGCGTGCGACGCAAATCCCGTCGACAAAAATCGGAACAAATTATCCATTCCCTTATGTCGGCCAACGACCATTTTGACTTCCAAGTAAGGAGATTCGATGCTCTGTTGGATGATATTTCATCCAATAGCAAAAAAAATTCAATCCTGAATCTCCATGCCGACCAAGTGAAAGAGATTGTCGAGGAATTGGAGTGCAAACGGAATGATCTTGAAGTAGAAAACCGATTGTTGATAAACACCAATACCGAATTAAAACAGAGTCAAGCAAACCTGGTAGAGCAGGCAACCCGTCTGCGTAATGAAATGTCACTCAACGAGCAGACCATCCGTGAAACGAAGCAATACATCGATATGCTCAATAGAATCAAAGAAGGCCTAGAAATAGCCTTGGGCAATATGCAGACGGAAGAAATACACTACCTCTCGCAGCCGGTATTCAGCCTAGGCATTACCCCATCGGTCAAAAATCAACTTGAATCCCAAGGGATATTATACATAGGCGACCTGATTCATCTCAACGAACAGTATCTCATGGAAATCTGGGGAATCGGACCAGTGACTCTCGAAAGGATAAAGACCAAGTTAAACGAGAACAACGTATGGTTCGGCATGGATGTAATCCGTGTCGAAAACCATTGGTATCGCAGGAAACAAGAACCGACTAGAAACTGATTTCATGGAAGAAAGCAAGGAATTACAGGGATTCTACCGGATATTCCGGGCAATGGTGTATATATCGGTACTGATGGAATTTTTCGCTTACGCCATCGACCCGGCCCTATTCGGTGATTGGGGAGGAATTGTTACGGACATACATGGCCGCATCAAACGATGGATGATATACAGCGATGGACATTTGGTGTACAGCAAAGTCGCCACAGTGCTGCTTATCTGTATAACCTGTCTCGGCACACGCAACAAAAAACACCTAGAGTTCAATGCCAAACGACAGGTTATGCTTCCGATTGTTTTCGGCCTGTCATTGTTGACACTTTCAGTCTGGCTGTTCAACCGTCCGATGGAACTGCAGCTTTACACGCTGCCTGTGAACATCATTCTTTATATGATCGCATCCGTTATCGGTGTGATACTTGTTCATGTAGCCTTGGACAACATCTCGAAATTCCTCAAGGACGGTCTGCTGAAAGACCGGTTCAATTATGAGAACGAGAGCTTTGAGCAATGTGAAGAACCTGTAGAGAATCCATACAGCGTAAACATCCCGATGCGATATTACTACAAGGGTAAATTCCGCAAAGGATGGGTGAATATAAGTAACTGTTTTAGAGGCACTTTCGTGGTTGGAACTCCAGGAAGCGGGAAGACATTTTCCCTCATAGAACCGTTTATCCGCCAGCATTCAGCCAAGGGGTTTGTGATGGTTGTATATGACTACAAATTTCCCACCTTGGCCACAAAACTGTATTACCACTACAAGAAGAACCAGAAGCTCGGCAAAGTACCCAAAGGATGTAAATTCAACATCATTAACTTTGTGGACGTGGAGTACAGCAGGCGGGTAAATCCCATCCAATCAAAATATATCAACAATCTAGCTGCAGCCAGCGAGACTGCGGAAACCCTACTTGAATCCCTACAGAAGGGGAAAAAAGAAGGCGGCGGCGGAAGCGACCAGTTTTTCCAGACTTCGGCTGTGAACTTTCTTGCCGCCTGCATTTACTTCTTCGTAAACTATGAGAAAGAACCTTATGACAAGGATGGAAACCTGCTGTACGCCGAAAGGCGGCAGGACCCGGAAACAAAGTTCTGGAAGCCGACGGGTGTAGTGCGGGACAAAGAGGGCGGCAATATTGTAGAACCGGCCTACTGGTTAGGAAAATACTCGGACATGCCGCACATCCTGTCATTCCTGAACGAAAGTTACCAGACCATTTTCGAGGTGCTGGAAACAGACAATGAGGTAGCACCATTGCTCGGCCCGTTCCAAACCGCTTTCAAAAACAAAGCAATGGAGCAGTTGGAAGGTATGATTGGTACCCTACGCGTCTATACTTCGCGTCTGGCAACCAAGGAATCGTACTGGATATTCCACAAGGACGGAGACGACTTCGACCTGAAGGTCAGCGACCCAAAGAATCCGAGCTACCTGCTCATCGCCAACGACCCGGAAATGGAGAGCATCATCGGCGCTTTGAACGCACTTATCCTGAACAGACTGGTTACACGAGTGAATACGGGACAGGGTAAGAATATTCCCGTAAGTATCATTGTGGACGAGCTGCCCACCCTATATTTTCACAAGATAGACCGTCTGATTGGTACGGCGCGAAGCAACAAAGTAAGCGTCACGCTCGGTTTTCAAGAGTTACCACAGTTGGAGGCAGACTATGGCAAGGTGGGTATGCAGAAAATCATCACCACCGTAGGTAATGTCGTGAGCGGCTCCGCACGTGCAAAAGAAACATTGGAATGGCTGTCAAACGATATATTCGGCAAGGTCGTGCAACTGAAAAAAGGAGTGACCATCGACAGGGACAAGACCAGCATCAATCTGAACGAGAACATGGACAGTCTTGTACCTGCCTCCAAAATCTCTGATATGTCCACCGGCTGGATTTGCGGTCAGACAGCTAGAGATTTTGTAAAAACGAAGACCGGTGCAGGCGATTCAATGAATATCCAGGAAAGCGAAGAGTTCAAGACCACGAAATTCTTCTGCAAAACGGATTTCGACATGAAGGAAATCAAAAAAGAGGAAGCCGAATATGTACCGTTGCCCAAATTCTACACTTTCAAGTCGAGAGAGGAACGGGAACGCATCCTTTACAAGAATTTTGTACAGGTGGGTCAAGATGTCAAGGAAATGATTAAGGACGTACTGAATAAACGTGGAGCTATCTAAAGTCTTGTATTATCAAAAGTTTTACTCAAAGAGAACAGATAGTCTGATAAACAGAAAAGAAACTTTTTGAAAAACTTTTGATAATACGGATAATCAAACTATTAGATGATGGTTTAAGATTGTCTATTCTGTTTTTTAGAATGAAATTAAAATCGGTATCATCTTTTTTCCCCACAAATATACTGACAGTATAAAGAATGCAAACGCTGATAAAATATACAACAACGAAAGTGTTCCCCAAAAAAATTTTCTAGGTTCTCCTTCAACCTCTTTTTTTATGCGTTCAAACGCTCCTCCTTTGCACATGGCACGATTACGAACGCTTCCGATAATAAACGCTCCACCGAGAAAAAGAATTACTTCCAAAAGTTTGTATTTGGGGACTAAGTGATAGCCGGTAAAGGCATCAATAAGAAGCACTATTCCCAAATAAAACAAACAATCTAGCAACACTACAAACAACATTGCCGCAAAATCGTCTGCACCGCATTCCCCTATTATTTTACGTCGTATTTTAAAAAAATTTATATAGATATATTTCCAAACGTTCATATCAATATCTTTATCTTTTATGACCTTGTCTGAATTCTGCATTAGGTTTGTGAATGACCGATATTCTCTGACGCAGATAATAGGGTACGGCAGGAGATTTCACAAAGGTATTATCCCGTAACTGAGTAAAAGGTTCTTTGGCATAAGGCGATATACAACGAGAATATCTTGGTTCAAATGCTCCTGCTAAATCCAAAAACAGATAAATTCCACCAATAGCCCATCCTACCGGACCACCCCAAGTGGCTATAGCCCCTACTGCAACATCGGCTAGGGATTTTACTACGCCTCCAATATTACCTTCAGAAATAGAATTTATTCCTTGTACAAGGGAAATAAATGTACCTACCCCAAATAAAACATATCCTATTTTTGCATATTTCATGGATTCAGCAATAATATCTTTCCTTGAACCAGTAAATTGATTTCCCCAAAAAGGTCTTTTCCCATCCACTTTTTCCATATACCATACACCATTCTTCCCTTTCCATTTTCCCACACCACCGTTCCACTCAGCTCCAATGTAAAGGTCATACTGTCTATAACCAGTATAAAATCCAGCAGCGCTACTGGCTTTGCCTGCTACATTTAAAGAAATATCAAGGAGGGAAGAATTGTTTTCTGTAGGAATTCCATTTTCCCTTAACAGCATTGAGTTTGAATGCAACTGCCTCATTGCTTCTTGAGCAAATAATTCCAATTCGACTCTTGTTTGTGGATTTGTCTTGAGCGACATATTTATTGTGCTGCACAACTCTTGACAAAATGCTTTGTTGCAACTCGAACTGTCGGCAACTACCCTCCAAGCTGAGTTTAACTGGGAATTCAGATAATAAGTTAAACTTGAAAGTTCCTTATTGCCCATAATGTTATATATAAAAAAACAGCAAGCAATAGACCCTTTTAAAAAAAGAACCTATTGCCTGCAAAATAAAATATAAAATTACTCCTGACGATACTCACTTTCCCATACCGCTTCTTCCGGACCATCACCCTTATGTCCGGCAAGCTGTATCACAAAACTCTTGGCTGGGAAGAACGGTGTAACATGTATATTCAACAAGATGCGGTCTTTCCGATTCGGATCCTGTTCAACCTTTACCACCTTAAAGCGTTCGATAAGTTTATTGGGTCCCATTATACTATCCAAGAACTTTACAATCTGAGAGCGCAAGTCCGCTTCGGTACGAGTGTTCCAGTTCTCGAAAGCACGACGATTGAGGAAATCAAACAAGACTTTGGTTATATAGTCGAATACACGGACTACCGAATAAGTCTGCAAACCAAGGTTATCACCATTAAACAATGTCTTGGCAGAAAAAGCCATCACCTTGGAATATTCGTTAACCATAGGAACCAGTCCCATACGTTCCAGTTCGGAAATCTCGCTTCGCTTAAGGTCGAAACGTACACTTTCCACTTCATTGAGTCCGCCAAATTTCTTTCCGGCAACAACCTGTGACATTACAGTGCTGTAAACTTTTCCAGCCAAAGCAGCCGAAGGCGGGAGATAAAGATTTTCTTCTTCTCCAACAGATTCCACCTTTTGACGGCCAAGCAACCAGTTGCATGTCATTACAGTATTGGACTTGAAAGCATCTCCACTAGTATGGTCTGCATTGAAGAAAATGTCTATTACATCGTCCGGAGATTCCAAATCCTGGAAGTCTGTAAACAAGAAAGCCTTGTTTTCATAGGCCATTTTTGACCACTTATCCAATATGGCATTAGAACCCAAATAACCAGGGATGACCAGTAAAGAATAATTGCGGCGTAAATCCAAACGGTCAAAATTCTGCTTTAATTCCTTGCTGATATAATCGGCGAAAATCGTATTATCCAAATCCCGGAGCTGGTTCATGCTCGCATTTACGATAGTGAGATTTTTAACCTTGTCACTCTCGGTATTTTTATAGAAGCAGGCGATTGTTCTATAAGAAACTTCCAAATCGTGGGTACGTCTTAACGCCTCTTTCAAGTTCTTGTTCAACAACTGCTCAGCCAAAAGAGCTGTTTCTTTCGCCTTATCGCGCATCTGCTCCGCAGTAGCATTTTGGCGAAGCAGATTTAACCAAACAGTTAAACGTCTCACAAGTGCTTTCCTTTCCGCATCCCATTGGCTATCGGTCAAGAATATATTCCGCCGTGCCTTTCTACGAAAACAACTTTGTGCCCTTCTACGAGAGTGACAGGTTTGAAGTGATGAATACATGAACCTAATTAATTAAATAATGAAAGATACAATTATCCTAATGGGGTTTCTGATTGGTTTTCGTCGTCATCATCAGTGGAACCTCCATCAGATATAATACCTTTAGCCTTTTTATAGTCGACAAGACTTGCATAGCTTATACCTTCATCCAATACACCACCATTTTGGAATTGCAAGCCATTAAGTACGCTTTCACGAAACTCTTTGCTTGGAGTGAATACAATACGGGGATTTTTAATCATTGAAGAAGCATTGAACTGCGTAATATCCTCAACACCTTCACTTTGGAAGGTAATACGCAATGTGCCAAGGTCACCGACACGAACTATATGTCCCTGCTGTAACTGCTGTTTAGCATAGTTACTAAATAATTGAAAAGCTCCTTCCATTTCAATAGGAGCCGTTGTTGTATTTTCTGTAGCAGCACGTGTCATCTCCTTTACAGTCTGGGCTTTTTCGCCAATAGATGTTGCATACCATTTACGAGGTGCATCCTTTTGTTGAGGATTATACTTCTTGATTAACTTATACTTATACATATCATATTTAATTTATATATTTGCAAAGATAGGAAAGAATCTGAGAATATAATACAAGAATGATATAATAAATGTTATAACACATCCATAAATGAGAATATATTGTCATACTGCATAATAATATATTCTCATATAGCAAGAGCATATATTGTCATAAGACATAAGATACTATTCTCATTAAATGCTTGCATATAACATCATTTTCATAGCCCAACAGCATGTTATTCTCAATTATTTTTTTTATTATTGCACCTAACTTGATTGGATTTTCATCTAACACTTAATTTATTAGAAAATTATGGGAAGTTTGAAAGCATCATTTAATATTACTGGGAAAAAGTATAATGCTTTATCGGCTGGATATGAGTTAAATAACAATTCTTCTATGGCATCAAAGGAGCAGCCATCTTTTCATGGTGGCATCATATCTGTTATATTTGAAGTACCTCAAGACATAGATATAAAAGAGATTTTCATAAATGACATTGATGGTCAACTTGTCTTTTATAATCCAAGCAACAATGCCATAATAAAGCAAGTGGATTTTAGAAAAGCTACTATGATACATTATGAAGAACACTTTGATAATGATGACAAAGCTCAATTCACAATCAAGCTTACTTTCTTTGTCAAGGTCATAGTCATTAATAACTCTCTATCTGACTTCCATTTTTAAAAATGAACTTTTCTTCTTTTTTCAAATATCATTTTTTACTAGTAATTTATGAAATCAATCAAAGCAACATTGGAAATTTTGGGCAAAACATATGATGTTCTTTCCTATGAAAACAAGTTTAGTTATAAGACTGATAAAATAGGACGCATTTCATCTCCTATACAAGGAGGACGTATAGCTATCAAACTTAAATATACATACGATAATGCCATACCTGAAACAATGCTTAAAAGTGAGTTGCTGTGTGTAGATGGAAAAATCAGTCTTATGGACGCTAAAGATAACGTAGTAAAAAGAGAAATTGAATTTAATAATGCCTATATTGTACATTATAAAGAAGTCTTTGATAAACATGATGAAATATTATTGGTAACTTTAGTCACACTTTCAGCCCAAATCATCTCTATAAGAGGTATAAAGTTTGATAAATGTTGGGGATAAGCAATTTTCCACAGCCAAAAGCCAATCCTGCGCCTGTTTTCATCCAGCCGGAAGACGACTCTTTCAAAAAAGTTCCCCACAGGAGCAATCTCTTTTTCGTCATCATCGCACTAATTGCATTCCTGTTAAGTGGAATCCTCGTAAGCATGGACGCCGTGGCGCTCCGGCTGGAGGACGGCCGCGTCGCAGCCTTCCCCGCCCTGCCGGTGGGCGGAACCTTCTACCTGCGCGAGGAACGGACGACCCTGAGGCACACGGAGAAGGGCTACGAGGCCTACG
>JAHLFB010000175.1 GCA_018884025.1 Candidatus Phocaeicola faecipullorum | reverse complement strand
TGTTGCAAGACACAACGGAATCGTTGTTGAATCAAACGCATATTTCTTTCCGGAAATGTCAAGGATGTTGGTCGTCCGCTTCTCGCAGGCTTCCTTCATCATATAGAATGCAAAGTCTTCGAAGATTCTGTAATCACGGTTCTGGTTGGCTGTCGCAAGAGTTGTTTTGGCTATCGGTTCACGACCTAAACCAAGATGATATTGCTTGGCCCTATGCGCCTCGAAAGCAACGATTAAGTCTCGCAGGCTTTCACGGTTACTCAGTTGTCCAAACATCATCGCGAGCATCTGATTCCAGCAAGTGAAATGTTTCACATATCTGTTGCCATCATACTTGCGAACATAGTTGTTGAACTGAGTCCTGTTCAGAAAAAGCGGTTAATTGAGAGAATACGTATTTGTCTTGGAACATAGCAGCCATTTGTATTAGACTGCAAAGTTGCAAAATCAAGTCCGTTTCATCTCAAGAAACCACGTAATTGACTATATTTCAATAATTTCAAAGAACTATTCATCAACTTTTACGGGACAGTAGTGACTATTATTATTTAAATGGTAATGCTTTTGAGAAATGATATAAGGAAGTGTTAAGTGGTTATCTACAGTGGAATGAACTTTCTCACGCTGATGACAGGTTTGTTTTCCCTAGGAAGATAGAAAGGAGGATCTGTATAGATGAAATGGTTATTAGTGAGTATATAATTATAGTATCTACTCCAGAAGCACGAGGAGTAAACGGAAGCCTATTTACTGATAGATTCCTAGAGAAGTATCTTTAATAAAAACAGGATAAAGAATGAAAGTTGGCTTTCACTAGCCCGATGGTATAACTTGATAGACCTTACTGAAATGGGATTAACGTAAAAACCTGAGGAGTAATTCTGATAAAATTGTATCTTTGCCTACAAGAATAAAAAAAGAATACAATGGAAACAAACGGTTATCGTCTCCTTCTTCCGGAAGGAACTCTTGATTATTTCACTATATCAGATGTAAAGGAAAGCAGTACGGAAATAGTAATTTATCTTGAAGAGAAGAATGAAGCTCCTCAAGAGTACTCTGAGAGTAAAGTTGAGAGTAAGGGTTTTTATGATCCGATAGTTGTACAAGACTTTCCAATCCGCGGAAAGAAGGTATATCTAAACATCCGTCGTCGCAGATGGGTCTTAAAGGATGAGAACCGCTATGTAAGCCGTAACTGGAAGCTGGTTGCTCAAGGCAGCCGTATGACGCAAGAATTTGCGACTTTTTTAAAAGAGTTATATTGATACACTTCCCGTCAGTTGTAAGCTTTTGGGAACCCTGTTCGGTATCGACGGTGAGCTTCTTGAAAGGCAATACCGCAATCGTCTGAGCGGATATTTGAAATGGGACCAACTTCCGCACGCAGAAGAATGGATCCTGTTTGAGAAAAACATTGGAGCATACGTAGGGATAGACGAAGTGTGTCTCTCGCGCGGTGAATTATATACCATATTGATAAATAAGGAAAAAAGAGGAACTGCCGGAAGTATTATCGCTATTATAAAAGGTACTGATGTAAAGACCGTAACATCCATCCTTCTAAAACTTTCCAGACGCAGACGCTTTCAGGTAAGGGAGATAACACTTGATATGGCTCCCAATATGGAGCAGACGGCACGTATATGCTTTCCTGCCGCACGTCGTGTTACAGACCGTTTCCATGTACAGAAGCTTGCTTATGAAGCAGTTCAGGACATGCGAGTTAAAGCCCGCTGGGAAGCACTTGATGAAGAGTCTGTACAGATAGCATATGCAAAGGCATGTGGAAAGACATATCATGCTCCGGTATTTGAGAATGGAGATTCTAGAAAACAGTTGCTGGCCAGAAGTATATACCTTCTGTATAAGAAAGAATCATTATGGACCGAATCACAACGTGTACGTGCCGGTATCCTGTTCAGAGAATATCCGGATATAAAGAAAGCGTACTATCTTTCCATGAGACTAGGATTGATTTATCACCAGTGCAGACATAAGGATGTAGCCTTGACAAGGCTTGCCAGGTGGTATGATGAAGTGGATAAATCAGGATTCCTTGCCTTTGGAAGAGTAGCAAGGTCAATACAGACACATTATCTTGAAATAATAAACTACTTCGAGAGACGTTCCACGAACGCAGCTTCTGAATCCTTTAATGCTGACATAAAGAACTTTCGCTCACAATTTAGGGGAGTGAAAGATAAGGCTTTCTTTTTGTTTAGACTGTCGAAAATTTATGCGTAAGATGAGAATCCCTCAGGTTTTTACGTTGATCCGCTCTTTCTGTAATTGCAAGAATTTCAAAAAGTTATGAAAATAAAAAAAGAGGATTTTCCCGAAGGAAAATCCTCAAAAGTAAAATTGTGCGCCTGATAGGACTCGAACCTACACGTCAGAGACACCAGATCCTAAGTCTGGCGCGGCTACCAATTACGCCACAGGCGCTTTAAAGTATAATTAAGCTTTGAAAGCGATGCAAATGTAGTATATATTTTTGATATACTCAAATTTTATAGTGAATTTTTTAACAAATAGCAAGCTGTTTCAATAATGGTATCTTTTCCTCGTTGAATATCTTCACTACTCATATCTACTTTAAGATCCGGATCAATGCCGAATTCAAGTTGGTTCATTTGAGGGTCAAACATCGGGCTGGCAGAAAAGCGAATAGACCATCCATTCGGGATTTCAGAACTGAATGGAAGCCCGGATCCTCCTCCTGTCTTGTCTCCGATGATAGTAACTAAAGGAAGTTGCTTCATACAATTTACAAAATCATTGGTAGCACTGAAAGAACGCCGATTAGTTAGTACTATGACATTTTTTTGCCAGCGTATGCCATTGGATGGTTCTAAGTATATAGCTTCTGGAGTTGAAAAATCGTTGTGCCCAGGACCCGTTTTGTGTGACATATAGCCTACAAGTACTTTTTCATTAGTAAATCGTGCTGCAAGTTTCTGTGCAGTAGTTAAATTTCCCCCTCCATTATTGCGGACGTCAATGATCAGTCCGTCGCATACAGCTAGTTGATTGAGGGTTTGATCCAGATTTCCGTCTCCGATACCATTAGAGAAGCTGGAGCAATAGATGTAGCCTATGTTGTTTTCCAGAATCTGATATGTTAATCCGGAAGAGTTAGTATAATCTTTTCCCAAATAGTTACTTTGTATACTGTCACTAAAGTTTCTAGGGTATGCGTCAAACCATTCTCTGTATTGAGAAGTTGCAAGCGAACTGCTTAAATTAACATGGCCATCCCGAAGTTCATTAACCATTTCTGAAAGTACTTCAAATAGTGCTTCTGATCCCATCTCTGGAGTAATTCGTTGAGCATATCGGTTATGAACTTCGTTCCAGTCCAGTCCATATTCCTCTTGTTTATATGTAAGGAAGCAATATTGTTCATCTATTATTTTCCATAAGGATTCGAAATTGTCTTTAGGACTATTTCCGGATACTTCTTCGCGTATACAGGAAGTACACGTCCACACTAGAAGCAGGATTAAGAGACTGGTGAATAAATGCGGAAGTTTCATATTTAATAGAGGGTGAAAGCGTTAGGCATACTGATTTTGTTTTTTCCTTTTAAGAGATAGAGGTTTTTTACAAATCCAATCATAAAGTCATGAGAGTAGATATGACTTTTGAGATTGTTGACATGAGCCTGCTGGATCTCGCAGAGATAGCCAACTCGTAGTATGGTATTTCTGATGGGAAAATCCAATGTAATCATTTGTTTCAATGATGGATTGTTATGCAAGGAAGTAAACAAAATATTTTTTCCTCCGTGTTTCAGAGAGAAAATTTCATAATATGATTGTCCATATTCTGGTGAGAACATTATTCCCATTAAAGGCAGTGCAACTTGATAGCGTGCTGTTAGAGGATAATTTCCAATGTGGAATTTCCCAATAGCCATGCCTGAGGCACCGATATTTCCATAGGCTTTGGCCTGGGCAGGATTGTTGGAATTGCGTGGATTGTAGACAAAGCCTGTATTTAAGTCAAGTACCGGTCCGAATAGTATCTTCAGTCGTTCATTGATTTGGAATTGGTAATGCAGAGCATAACTCCAATTCAGCATTCCCGTATAAAAATAAGATGTACCGGAGGTATTCTTTGTATATGAGGTATATGCTTGTAGAATGTTCTGAGAAGAGACATTTCCGTCCATCAAGCGAGTCATGCGCATGCTTTCCCTAAGAATTCTGATTTCATAGCCTTTATATTCCAAGGGTGACAGGTATGTATCCAGTACATTGGTATATCCGGCACCGAACAGCATGGAACGCATAACATATCGGTTAGCCCGTAAACTGTCCTCTTGTGCCTGAACGAGCATGGCAGAGAACAGTACGAGCAAAAAGACTATCGTTTTTTTCATGTTCTTAGAAAAGTTTCATTTGTCCGTTCTCTTCTTCTTCCGGAACATTGGTATCGACAGAATCATTATCATCATCTTCTTCCAGTATTTCTGGTTCGGGCATGCGGGTTGGTTCGAGTTCCTCAATACGGTCGACTGAATAGGTCGTCAGGCGTTTTCCTTTTGCCTTAAAACTCTTGACTCCAACAAAGTCACTGGCCTCGATAATCTGTGCTTCTCGGAAACTGTCATGTCCGCCAAATATGACTTGTATGCGAGGATAAACCTGCTGAGAGAGAAGAATCTGTTGATTGTGTTTATTCTCTCCTAAATAATTCTGACGTTTGGATGAAGCTTCAAAGGTAAATCGTTTCAGATAGGGATAGTTCTGTTGATCCGCATCATAAAGTACAGCTGTCCATACTTTTTCTGCTTCGAATTTCTCAATGTATTGTATATCCGGATCGTAATGGTTGTTCAGATCGAAATCTGTTGTATAGAAGTCTCCATTTTTATGAATTATCAGGATACAGTCACTGCTTTGGAATTCACCTAAATATTGTCCGCGTCCATCATAATTCAGACGTAACACATCGTGATCGAACCAAACCTTTCTTCCTCCCAGAGTTGATCCTCCACGTTGTTTCAGAGTAATCTTGTGTACTTCAAATTTAGTCAGCAGATTACCCATTGACTGGCGTCCTTTGATATTGATTTCACTGAAGTCTCTTTCAAAGATCAGTTTTTTAATTCTGGGATTAGGACGGAGCGTTACTTTGATGATTTCGGCTTCTCCGTTCGGATTAGCACTGAAATAGACGATCTTTGAACCCGGTTTACCTTGAGTAACGTCATATTCACGGTCACGGATCATTGATGTAACGTTGAAACGCTTGATGTAATAGAAGCCTTCTTTGCCGTCACGATAGATGACATTGTAGATAGTTCTCTTATCATTTTTCTTGAAGATGTTGACATACAAAATGTTCTTTCCGACAAACAACTTGTCTGAAATGCGTACGATTTTATACTTCCCGTCTTTATAGAAAATAATGACATCGTCAATGTCTGAGCAGTTACAGATGAACTCATCTTTTTTCAGGCCGGTACCGATAAAGCCTTCTTCCCGGTTGATATATAGTTTTTCGTTAGCTTCTACTAC
>JAHLFB010000174.1 GCA_018884025.1 Candidatus Phocaeicola faecipullorum | reverse complement strand
GTAAGAAATGCCCCTATTGTGATGAACAGTTTCCTCTTATCGCTGACTTTTTCGATATACAGTCCTCCCTTATAGGTAATTATTGTCACATATAACAGCACAAGAGCATAGGCAACATTATAGTTCATGTAAAGAAGATAGCTTACAAATATCAGAAACATCTTCTTGACCAAATTGAACCTGGACGGTATAATCCAATAGAAGAAGAAAATAAAAGGGAATATTATCCAGAAACTAAAAGTATTGAACAACATAATTTTATGAATAAGTAAGAATTTGTTTAGATATTCAATGACATTCTTATCACAGCAAGTTTCACCATTTCTTCAGCCGATTTGAATGTAAATTCATAGTTTCGACAGAGCCTCCCGTAATTATCAAGCCAAGAAAAAGTCTGTTCCACAATCTCTCTTTTACCTATTGGCATGAAACCTTTTGACTTATCCTCGCTTACAATGACTTCAAGCATGTAGCCGAAAGCCTTCTTAATTTTCTGGTATCTGCCAAGATAACTCTAATGTTGCAACAAAGTTCTTTCAAGCATCGAAGCAACAAATAGACGGCTATTCATAATGCCCACATTTACCACAGCATTTTACCATCCTTAATACGCGCCTTCTCATATAAGTTATTCAACAACAGATTGAATTCTCCCGAGCTAGGCCACTTGCTATAAGAGTAAAAATGGGACTCCATATCTCACGCAAATCATATTTTCGTTTCCTTTCTTGCAGATTCAAAATTTTCTTGATAACTTGCTACTTTCACAGAAAAAGAAACATTCTTTTGACTTTAAAAGTCAAAATTTAAATAGGCTCAGAGTATATGGTAAGCTTAAAAAAAGTACTGAAAATATTAATATCTTATCTGATAGCTATTATTATTATCCCTATCGCTATCATCTGTAAGATTTTAAAACGATAAAAATCATCTTTCCTGAAAAGGATTCTTGTATATTCCCAATAATTGTTGGGCAAAATAATAGAAGAACTGCATGTCATCAATAAAATAACGTTTAAATAAACGTTTAGGCTCTTTCAAACAACGATATAGCCATTCTAAGCCTATCTTTTGCAGAAAAATCGGTGCACGCTTCAATGTTTTTGCCTCAAAATCAATCGTTGCTCCCAATGCCATAAAAATATCCACATTTGGCATTTGATCACGATATTTCACAATCCATTTTTCTTGTTTAGGTGCACCAACTCCGACCAGTAAAACATTAGCCCCGCTACGGTTTACTATTTCCACCAATTTGTAACACTCCTCTTCGTTCTTCTCGAAGCCAAATGATGGCGAATGCGCACCTACCACTATCTCTCTGCCCACCTTTTCATTAATACGTTCCATTGCTTTCTGCGCTACGCCTTCTTTTGCACCCAACAAGAATATCCTGCAATTCGGATCATCCTTGTGGTACATATAATAAAAGGTAAAAAAACTACTACCTGGTATGGCCTCAGGCAAAGAGCGTTTCAACAGTTTTGATAGCAGATAGAGTATCTTGCTGTCGCACACAACCCATTGCGCTTGCTGATACACCTCATAAAACTCCTTGTCCTTTTGTAATTTCACGAGATGGTCTACATTGGGAGTTACCAGCACTCCCTTATCCAACCGCTCAAGCAATTCTTGTTGCGTGAGCGAAAGGATGTCAACATTCAGTATTTTTGTTGTTTTCATGTTTTGGAATTTACTTTTTCCTATTCCACATTTTTCCGTACCAGAACGCTACGGCATACGACAACGTGAGGCATAATGCCATTTCCACAATTATAGATAGATGTCCTGCCGTGAAATGCATTACAATCCAGAATACAAGGAAATGGACCAAATACCATTCATAAGAGAATCTATTAGTGTAACTGAAGAATCGGTTGAGCCAACCCACATTTATTTTATAGACGATGAGGGCAAGTGAGGTGTAACCTATCAGCGATGGAATATCGTTATATAGTTTCCAAGGGAAACCCGCCCAGCCAGCAAGACTTGTTAAGACCATACCTGCGGTGCAGGCTAAGGTGAAGTGTCTCCATTTCAGAATATCAAGTGCCGAGGGGTATTTGATATAGTTAAGCCTCTTCATTATAGTGGCATTTTATGTGAGTGAAAACACCTTGCCCCACTCATACTCCTCTGTCCTGAACGTTTGGCTGAATACCCGTGCCACACAACGGCACACATAAGCCATGAGCAGAATGTATGCGGTGATTATGGGCAGATTTAGTGGAAATATCCAGTTCAACGCATTGGTGAAGAGATATCGCTGGATAAGGTATGATTCGAGACAAAGCCCACCGATGAGCATTATTGCCTTGTTGCAGAATTTGTTTTCGTATATCCGCCGTAAACATTGGGCATTGCAAAGTTTCCAGATATAATAAACGACCCCAGCGAGAAATGGCAATGTGACAATCTGCCATGGGGCTATGACTGCGTATCGCCTTGACAATAGTTGCACTCCGTAAAACACTCCTATGCAAACCAGCAGGAGTAAGCCGTCAGTCCATCGTGTTTTTACGTTCATAACTCCATTTTTTACCTTCAGCCCTATCCATGCGCCCATGAGCATCATGCCGAAATAGGGTATCCAGCGGAACAGGGTCGTAATGCCATAAATGCCTTTAATGCTCGTCTCGTATTTATAAGGAAAGAACCAATAAGCCACCAATGTGATTACCACCGCCATCGCTACAACCCACTTGAAGTGTTTCATGCAGTAACGTTGTACAACGTAAAGCAGTATGTAGTAAGTCATTATGGCTATGACAAATTCACCCCCCCCAATTTTAATATATGTTAATTTATCAATATATTCATATCCGAATATGATTGCAATACCCAAGCAGGCAACGACAGACGGATAAATGCGGCTGATGCGTCGCTTGTACCAATTATCAAACCTCTTGGTTCCAGTCCAGAACAGCGTATAGCCGGAGCAGAAAAGGAACAGCGCGTCACCTATCGCGCCTCCCGTGGCCAACGATGAAAATTTGGCATACATAATGTCTGCACTGTTGATAATGAGGAATACCGCGAGAAACTTCACGATGTCAATACTTATGTCTCTTTGCTTTACCATATCTATACTTAGTTTGAAAATGCGTTTCTGATATATTCCAATGAGTGTTGACGTTCATTCTTTAATTTCTCTTCAGGTCGGTTATAATCAATATCGCTGATTTGAGGCAAAAGGCTGCCTACGGGAACAATGCGGTTTTCCAAACCTAACTTCTGAAGGATGCTTGTCAGTCGGCTATTCGTGGAATGTTGACTTTTAATGACAGAATAGAACGGTTTTGAGAAGTTTACAGAAAACACTGTACCGTGGAATGAATTGGTGACCACATATTCAGCCCTTGCAAACAAGCCCACAAAGTCGGAAGGTCCAGCGGTCAATATCTCTTGGATATCATTTCCCGAATGTTCCGGATAGGCATCACGGCAGATACGAACTATTTTCAGATTGCGTTGTCTGGCAATATGCCTAGCCAATTTCAAGACATAATCACACGGTTTGATAGTAACAATATACACCAGCAGGTATTTCTCTTTTGGGCACATATCAAACTTAGCCACCTCAAGCCATTCCTGACTGTCGAGAAGCAGAGTCGGGTCGAGAACAACATCAACATCACGATGCAACAAGTCGCCTAACAGCTTTGCTGCCTGTTGCTCGCGCACCGAAAGCCAGGAAAACCCCGAAAGCCATTTTTTGAATACTTCTTCCGCTTCTCTTGATATGACCGACAGACCAATGCTTGATGCGTATGACACTTTCTTTGTTCCCTTCTTGTCAAAGCAAGCAAGAAACGGCTCCAATGAATAACCCTTCTCATAATTCCACACTTGGTCACTACCTATGCAAATCACGTCGTAATCAAAATTTGCATCGTATAAAGATCTCACCGATGAATAAACTGTCTTAGTCAGACGGTTGTATCTGTCATGAAATTCATCAAACCGTTTGTTGCGCAACTTCTTATTTTTCTGATAAAATAAGCAGAACAGATCTTGCACGATTGGTAACAACCTTACCTTAATGCTCTGCTTGAAGGAAATGGGTACAGTAAGCCTTTCCCCTTTAAAGTCATGACCGGAGTTGATACCAAACAAGAAGTTCACGACTTCTACATCATACCCCATCTTACACAACTTTCTGTATAAGGCACAGCATTGCAGTTCTGCCCCATAGTTGTTCACATTCAATATCGTAAGGATTCCTATTTTCATATCAGGTTTATAATTTCTTCAGCTCTTTGTATATCCGTTTGTTCACAACCTCATGAGAGAACATTTCTTTTACCCTGTTCCGCATTTTTATAGAAAGTTCTTTCAAGTCCATAGTTTCCCTTATTTGGATTATTTTCTCCGCGTATGACTGCGGCTCATAACCGTCAACTATCAGCCGGTCATCGCCCACAATGGCACGATTAAAATGATAATCGCTTACCACTGGAATAAGTCCCTGCGCCATTGCCTCATTCAACGAATTAGAGTGTCCCTCACAACGTTCCTTTGACGGAAAAACAAAAAAGTGCTGGCTTTGCATAATTCCCTTGATTTCGGCAAATGGAGTCAAACCTTTGCGGATTATATGACTTCTGTAAGGCGATGCCCCTATCATGTCATCGATATCCTTTACATATTGTTCACTATAGCCCGAGCCTCCGATAATAGTAAGGTAAACATCATCATATCTTTGGCACAGCAAGTTGAAAGCCTTTATTACCACATCAACTTTCTTTTCCGGCGTAATCCTTCCGAAGTAGCAGAGGTTCAGTTGGTCTTTTGGACGTTCAGTCATGATTTCCGCAATGTTCTCCTCCACCACATAATTGGGATAATATACTAAGTGCGTGTCACTGATTTTTTTGACGATTTCCAACGAGGGCATGCCTTCAAACCATACTTGAACTTGCAAGTCCATATTCTTCCTGACTATCCAACGGTAGAATTTAGAGCCTCGGTTGTAAAAGTCCATAAACTGTCCTCCTTTCATGTAGGTGACAGACTTATACCCCATCATCCGCACCACCCAAGTGATTATCAATTCGTAGGGGGCCAGTTTTCCGCCGTATGTAAGCATCAGGAACGCACTGTTTCTGCGATTACCAAACAACATATGTCCAATAATCTTGCATAGGTCAATGACGGCAAACGATTGGGTTTCAAGGAAATGTATGATACATCCCTCCATAACACAACGTCTCCTCACTATGGGAACCATCTTGTAGCCCATATCTTCTAATCCCTTCATCACTCGCCGTGCCGAAGACTGACCGCCGCTCTTAGGGGTTTCTGACATCTTGCCGATGTTTCCGAACACGTAAAACTTCTTAATCATGATATGAATGAGTTGGATTACTTAAACAAACTTTTTTAGCAGTCGCATCAAGTCGAATGGCAAATACCAATTGACAATTTTCAAAAACCGCTTGGCTTTCATGGACAATCCCTGCCTGCTGTAATACAAGTTCACGACATCTTTCAACGTCTTGTTGCTATCGCGCAACCCATCAAGCATCATCTTGCGCAGTTCCATATCTGTAGAATATACCTTGCCATAACTCTGTTTGACAAGCACTTCCGACATACAGCTCTCCTCGGTCGTAAACAAGCCTTTGATGGCATTAAACGCCCACATCCCTCTTTCCGAAGTGATGACTACGGCAGACACTCCTTTCCTGTCGTTCAAGAATCGCTTACCCCAGAAGTCGCCCAGCCTAATGTCAGTGTATTCCATGGTGCTACGCAGTTTACAGTTGGAACAGGCATCATTCAGCACATGATCTGAAAAGAAAAGCGAATAAAATTCATCGTGCTTTGGACTGCTGATAAAAGCCTTTACTCCCTCTACTACTACTACTACGTAGAATGTTCCCCAACCTTTCACCTTGCTACGGAACTGTACCTCGTCAAATTTTTTATTATCGACTTTCCGCTTGATGGCTTGTTCGTACTTGTTCCAAACCAGCATTGAAGGACATCCGTGGCAAAACAAGTCTATCAGAATGCAGTTTTCGCGTTGCCGACGTAACATCAGGAATTTATGTGCCGCATAGATGTGGCAGGGCAAGCCGAAGACGGCAAACTTTTTAGTCCGGATATTCTTTACTAAATATTTAAAAGCCTTAAAACTGTATGATTGAATATATTTAGAACCACGAAAAGCGTCTGTATCAATTTGGGTATGTGCAACGGTATGCTCCGCCCGGTGATTATCATCGTTATAAGTCACTCCAATACACGTGTATCCCTGCTTGATTAGTTCCTTGGCCAAAGCATCAGCTACGCCACCTGATGTCACTTTTTCAAGCACCTCGTTCTGTTTGTATTGGGCGGATTTCACGGTTATCCTGTTCTCATCCTCCCCACTCGTCATCTTGACGTCGGTGTCAAACTTGTAGCATACCTTTACACACAGGCCGCAGTCAACGCACTTAGCCGTGTCCAAATAAGGACGGTAAAAACCATCCTCGTTTAGTCGTATCGTTATAGCATCCTTGGGACACACAGCAGCACACATCTGGCAACTGGTACATTGTCGGATAGCTGATTTGTCGGTTATGTTCATTTGTCTATGTTTCAAATGTAATTAGGTATCCGTTTCACATACGGCTACCTATTGTTCTTGCTAAAGTCTATATTATCCATTACACAATGCATTGTTTAGTTCATCAAACATTGTTTGTATATGTTCCGCTGAAGCTTCAATCGATGATACGTTTGTTTCCACTTGGGACGCTATGTTTTTTACAGATGAGCTGTCATTGTATTTAGCGTAGAAATCATCACCTAAACATCCGCCAACTTGAAGCGATACAATTTTTATGACAGGCTTTATTAACTCCACCAAAGCCTCATAACTATAATTCTCAGCCTTAGCATGATTGGGCATGAAACTAATACGCTTGGTTTCTCTGAGCGATGGTAACAATTTATGCAGTGACTCTGCGATAATCGCCAATACATAAAATTTGCATCTAATCACCGAAAGAATGTTATATAATTTACTCTCAGATTCAGATGCCCTGTCATTTACGACCTTTTCTTTGACTTCAGCCTTGATTCTTTGCAGGCAGGTATTTAGGCAACAAGCGAACAACACATTCCGGGCTCCGCGATGCTCAAACGCTTCTGTATAGAGTGTGCGAGATTCAAACAAGGTGGATTTGCTGCGATTGGCATCTTTATATTTCCCTGACAGGGCAAGCAAAGGTTGGATGGACGCATCAATCGACAAAATGCTATCTCGATTTGAGAAACCTCGCTTGATGTTATACATATGCCCTAATGCTTGAAATTCTTCTTTCAACTGAATCTGAATGGGGTCATTGCTAAACGAATCCCACGCTGTAATTCTGTTTTGCGTGTTATTGTATTTCACAATGTCGCTGATTGTCGCGGGGTCAGAGCACTCGATTACACGAGTGAGAATCTGTGTACTGCTCAAATCCACGGATTGAGGAATAGAACCCAAAGAACCTGTTGTTTGAGCACCATTAATAATGGAGATACCAGAAAGACATGTTTTGCCTCCTCGTTTTTCAATGTGTGTGGTAAGTATGGTTATTCCATTGTTGAAAGCCCAAAAATCTTGCGGTTTTCGCTCTGCAGTCTGCTTTATCCCTGCATTTATCTTCATGCGGCAATTACCCATGAAGCCACGATAGTTTGCAGAAAACAAATCACCTGAATACCTATTATATAGGTCTCGCAGCCATTGTCCAGACACCGTAAGCACTGCCGCTTTCCACCCTGGTGCACTCTCGGTATATTTTACTGCGAATGGACATTCTACATCTTCTGTCACGATAATGTTTGCGGCCAAGTTTTGATAAAGTCGTTCGAGTGACTCATTCCCCAATTGCACAGCAACGACCTCTACCTCATGGTCTTTCAGCAAATTTTGCAAATGATTTTTAACAGTGGCCAGTTCTCTGTTGACTTCCGAAGACTCGCCGCAGTTGTGGAGATACACCAAAACTACTTTGGAAATTTCGTCATTCAGTAATCCCTCGCGTGCGGCTTTGATGCTATCTTGTATGTCAGGATGAAAATTATTTATCTCCCCGTTGACCAACCAAGCACAAGCTGCATTGAGATTTGCGGCCTTGCCAGCCGGCGCATTAGCAACCACCCTGTTTGTATAATATCCTTGGGCTATATATAGTGTACCATCATCTTCATCATGCCTTAAGAAGTCTATTCCATGGTCATCCGGGTTGTCGGTCAAGTTATTGTTAGCCATAGCTTCCAAATCTTGTTCATCAAGGTATAACCCCATAGCCCATACTATAAAAGCCTTATTTTCTCCATATTGACGAATCAGTTGAGCCTCAGAACGAAACTTTTCAATGTAGTTCATATTCATTGGATTTTTGATATTGCATAATTTTTGTGTTGATTTTAGGAACTATACAGGGATGCACCTTTACAACACAGATTGAAATAGTTCTTCGTATTTCTTTGCACAACATTCCATCGAAAGATTATCTCTATACATCACTTTTAGTGAGTCCGTTGATATGTTCTTCTTATGATTGATGGCTCTCTTTAAAACTCTGAAATAAGCTTCGTCGTTGATAGCCTCGGCCACAAAGCCGCTTCTGCCATCTTCTATTATATCATTGAATCCGCTCACGGGTGTCCCTACAGGTATGCAACCACAGGCTAATGCCTCGATGAGAGTTATTGGCATGCCCTCATAGTCAGAAGAAAGTGTAAAAAAGTCTGAACAGGAAAGATAATCCACTACATTGTGGCGCTGGCCTAAAAAATGGATGTTCTTGTTGGCTTGTTTTATGAAGGGCAAGATATCTGGAGAGTCATAGCCGTTTCCAATGACCAACAACACGACATCCGCCCCCTCCTCAATTAACTTGTTAAAGCATTTGACTAATCTGGGGATGTTTTTCTGTGGATTACATCTGGCAATTATAGTGAAGACATTTGTTGCAGGATGAGACTTGTACTGTTCGATTTCATTTTTTACATCATCATACTGGTGGGTAATGTTTGTCGTTGCCCTTCCGTTGTATATCAGTCTTATCGGTTCCACACCAAACACCTCTCTTATTGATTTTGCATTCTGGTGGGATATTGCCACTTGTTGCAGTAGTTTCAGTTTGAGACATATTTTTTTCACCACAAATCTAAACTTTGCCCTGTCGCGTTCCTTGTCAGCCTGATTATGCGATGTTACAATAAACTTTTTCTTTCTATCAAAAAACACCGCCAAAAAACCAAAATACATCGCGGTAAGGTGAAAATGAACGACATCACATTTCATTGACCTTATAGTCTTATACAACTTATAGAAAGTGCTAAGGCCAAATTTCCCCAACCCCATGTTCAACAGCCTTACATCTCCGCTTAATTCGTCCTTGTAAAACCCGAAATTGCTTATGGAAAAGTCTTTCATAGTCAACAACGTGACTTCTTGACCATCCTTCGCCATCTGATTGCACAAATCAACGACAAACCGCTCCGCTCCACCGGAATTAAGAGCGGGAATTACCTCAAGTATTCTCATGTTGACTGATTGCCTATCCCAATATTACCTCTTTCAAGGCATCCAAATACCCATGTCCAAATTTCAAGTCTGGCTCCATATAGTTACCTTCCGCCCATTCGTTCCATGAACGCAGAAATAGTATCTTATGTTCCGGCTGCTTATCCTTAATAAGCTCCATGGCATCAAGCACATGCTTTTTGAATAGTTCAGGTGTGGAACCGGTGTATATCACGGCTCTGCGTCCTCCTCGTGGCGAGCGGTCCCAATTGGGGACTATGGATGGATAACCATTCTCCATCTTATCATATTCCGTAAAAAGATGAGCGATAATATCCTTGTATTTGTATTTGTCGAGGGGAGCAATCTTTGGGAAGTATATGCGTAGCTTGTGCTCTATCATCTTGATGATTTTGCCTTTTGTCTTGCTTTCGGCATACCACAAATTTGACGGAGCAATGGCATCGAACCCCATTTCCAATATTTTTTGATGCTTGCTAAGCCAGCCACCCGCCAACCCTACGAAATGTATGCCTTTAAGTCCATTTTCAACGGCAAGGTCTCGCCACATCTTAATGAAATGCGGTGCGTCGGGAAGTGCCGCAGGATCGTAAATCATAAAAATGGGTTTACCGTCAACTGCTATGTAACGCTTATCCTTAAACGCTGGCAATACGTTGTAAAAATGAGATATTATATCTTCATCTCCAGGGTATTCCTGAATCATTAAGTCCACATTCTTGTGGTTTTGCGCATCACTGTTCCATGTCCTCCTGCTCCAGCTATGGTTCGCCCAACCAAGGCAAAAAGGAAAGTCCGGCTTACCGCTTTTCAATACCTCGTCAAAGATTTCTGCCATCAGTGTGCGCCCGTTGCCAAACCAGTAATGCCAGTACATGAAGCCTTCTACACCGGCCTCACGAGCCATATCTGCTTGTGCCTCTCTGACCCACGGACACCGTAAGTCGTAATATCCCAAGTCGGCAGGCACCCGTGGTTGATAATGACCACGGAAAAGCGGCTTTGCCTTCCCGACATTAGTCCATTCAGTAAATCCCTTACCCCACCACTCATCGTTTTCCTTGAACGGATGATATTGAGGCAGATAAAATGCTATTACACGTGCTCTAGTTTTCATTATTAATTGATTTATATTTAATTATCTTGGCAGGAACACCTACCATTATGCAATTCTCCGGAATGTCATGGGTGACAACAGCGTTTGAAGCAACAGTTACATTATTGTCAATAGATATTCCTCCATATGCACCGCTATTAGTGAAATATGTCACATTGTGCCTATCTTCGGCACACCATTATTGGCAATCCTGCCTATGCACACCGAGATGTATGCAAAGACTGTCACCTATTATAGCTTTGCCGCTAATTACGATACTTCCCCAACGGAATATCTTGATGCCGAAACCAACTTCCGTCCGATTCTTCTCATCAGCTACTTACCACCCCTATTACTTTGTATATCAATGTTTGTCGTGGCTACACAAAACAAATCTCTTGCAGCGTACATATGCATCTATATACCAACTATCATATCCTTAAAGGAGATGTCGTACCAGCACAGTTCCTCCTGCATTCTACGTTTAAAGTTCGCATCATTGTTTGCTCTTTGATTTTCTCGATTTTTTCTATTATTTTTTTATAGTATTCTTTACGAATTGAGGATTATTCAACAATTTCTCCCCTAACATCAATACATAGAAAATGATGAAAAACCGCATATAGCCATACTCTCCAGTTATGCACGAATAGGCAATATAGAATACAAGCAGAGAATTAAGCAATGCTGACGTTTCCCTTTGAAACCTCATATTATAGCGCATAATCTTCAAAATCATCACCCCCCATAAAACTACCCCAATAAAACCACTATTACAGAGGATAACATATATCAAACTCTCAAAAGCAAGAATTATCGGATGGTTCCCCCCATGCAACTCTGTATAGTAACCTGTCCATCCAAATCCTTTCCCTTGGAGAAAACAATTCCTTATCTCGCTAAAACAACCTTCAAGCTGGGCCAATCGCATTTCAACAGACGAACCTGACACCGCTTGATTCTTGTTATGAATATCTGCAATAGAGCCAATGTATGAACTCAAATCTGGAATACTGCTAATGACAAAATATCCTATGACTGCCAAAATCGTAAAAGCAAACATTATCTTGAAGTTCCTTCCTTGTAAGAAATATACTGCTATAGCAACAGCTATTCCACCTAAAACCGACCGGACACCACACACAACAGAATCAATGACTATGACTAAGAATAGCGCAGCGAAGACATATTTATTCATCTTCTTACGGTTAAAGAAAGTGTAAACCATAGCCAAGCCAAGAAACAACCCAAAAATCATCGGGTGTAAAAAGACAGAAGATATACGTCCCCAAAGTCGTCCCTGATCAAGTGCTAGCGCGTATTCTTCATTAAACTCACTACCATTTGCACTTGACATTAATAATATATACGGATTTAGACCAGGCGTTGTTGTGAGAAACAATCCATACAATACAGCGATTATAATGCACGTAAAGGCTATGTTCCTAAAGAAAACAATAGAATACTTGTCTAATCTCATATAGTTCCACAACGCAAAGGGAAGAATCATGCATTGCATGATAGATACACGCCAAGCATTGAACTGTACATCTATGGGGGTATCATCTTGAAACGGCATCATTACCAATGATACGCCAAAATACAATAAAAATGGAATTAATGGAGTAACATCTATTTTAAAGTTCCTCCTCTTATATTTAAATTCCCAGATTGCCACCAAGAATACAAATATGTTTACAAGGTTCCATCGCAACGAAACGCCTGCAATGTTAATGCTCATAAATGGCACTAAGAAGATGTAAGCCATATACAATGCAAGACCTATCTTAAATCGATAAACAAGCAAAACAAGAATCAAACCGACCCATAGACCTTGAATTAGTCCAATCATAGCAAATAATGTTTATTCATTAAGCATTTCTCAACTCATTTAATACTCACTACCAAGCATGTAAGCGCTCAATTTATGCTATAAATTAAAATGTCACCTTCGCCACAAATGCTTTCAATCCGATGACGTTTATCACTGGATAATAAATACAGTGAAGTTCCTATGGCTGTTCCGCATGGAATTTTATCATGAGTTTTAACATTTTAACGGGTGTATACTCTGGATTGAGTACTGATGTTACGGTGCGAAGATAGAGCTTTTCCAATGGGCAATATATTTATTTTGGTCATTTACAAATTCACAACTGCTTTACAATCCTGGCTGGGTTACCAGCTGCTACACTATATGGTGGAATATCTTTTGTCACGACTGCATTGGCGCCTATAATACTGCTTTTTCCTATTCTAACCCCTGGCATGATACAAACCATTTCACCAATCCAAACATTATCTTCAATGATAACAGGACCTTTTGATGTCAAGGGGCGTTTATTCGGAGCGGTATCCAGTAAAGCCCTTTCAGACGCTCCATGCGCATTATCCGTGATGAATATTTTTCTTCCCATTAGTACATTATTGCCTATTTGCACTCTGTTTATACAAGTAATATGCCCGCCATCACCAATATGACTATTTGTGCCGATTGTCAGTATCGGAGCAAATTTTTGCTCATGATATGAATCATAAACTTCAATTATGCATCGCTCACTAATAGAAACATTGTCTGCCAACGAAATATATTGCGCTCCTTTTAATAAATCTATTTTGCCTATATAAACATTCCTTCCAACTTTGCCAAATTCAAGTTGAATCCATAATGAATAGACTGCTCGCCAATAATATTTGATTTTATTATAAACAGAATAAGTTATTACAGCATGATATAATTGTATCATGCTTAATGCGATTCTTTTAATCATGATCTGTTCCTTTTTTGATACTTAAATAGAATTTGTACAGGCTCTGACTTTGGCTCTTTTTATCATATAGTTCGCACACAACTGCTTGAGCACTTTTTGTTATATCCATATAGGATTCATCCGAAAGATTCTGAACTTTGAATAAGAGTTCTGTCAAATCTTGAGTTTTAATATAACGAAATGCGATTTCCTTCTTTGCTAAAACTTTACCATTATCCATTTGTTCTTTAGTTCCACCAGTGTTTTTTCCTATCACAACAGTACCATTAAACATGGCTTCAGCAGTGATAAATCCAAAACCTTCATTTCTACTAGGAACGACAAAAATTGTAGCATTATACATTAGCTCATATATTTTATCGTGTTCACACTCACCTAAAAACAAAACTCTGTTTTTAATAGAGTCATCTAATATCTCCAAGCACTCCTTTTTATATTCATCACTTCCTTTGCCTGCTATATAAAGATCGAATTTTCCCCCGTTTAAAGCATATTTGTCATATGCACATAAAAGTTCTTTTATTCCTTTGGCATCCTCTAACCTACCAGCAAACAAGATATATGATTCTTTGTTTTGATTTATGGACTTAATGTCTTTTTTATCTATTACGCCATCATAAATTACTGTATCTTTTATTGAATCCAGCCCAAAATGCTCAAACATGTTTTTGGTTATACAAATGCAATGGTTACTTTTATCATGAATTCTTTTTTGATAAACACTCATAGAAGGGAAAGGGTGCATATCAAAATCTTCTTTTTGATATTCACGAATATGCCAGATATGAGGGATGCCATATTTTTGAGCAGCTAAATACCCTATATGTATGGGACCAACATTTGTATGTATAATATCTGGCTTAAATTTATCTATACATAAACATAGCTTTTTATAAGCAAAATGTCTTTTCCATGTCAGTTGCAACAACGAATATGGATATTTTATATATGAACGCCATGAATATATCTTAGGATATATTTCTAACGGATTCCCTATAATCTGGACAGGTATATTCATTTTCTTCAATTCGCTTGAGAAGGTACCTTCCATAGGACATGTTACCATTGGGGTAATATCTTCTTGGATTAGGTGCGTCAGCATATTGATTATTGCTACGGAAGCACCTCCCATACCAATGGAGTTAGTTACATACAATACTTTCATTAACAAAATTGCTTTAAGTAACTCACCGATTTTTGTCTAATTTCTTCAACTCTTTTATCTACATATTCCCAATCAATAAAAGATAATGAATGATCTGCATATTCTGATATTCCACGTTCTGATAATCCAATCTGTGACAATAGGTTAATTACGCGAGCATCTTTTCCATCATTAAGTATTACTGAGAAAAAGGGAATATGATATACGATAGAAAAAACAGTTCCATGAAATGAAGTGCACACTACAAACTTGGCATGACGAAACAGGCTTAGAAATTCTAATGGCCCACTTGAAATCGCAACTTTGTCATTACATAAATCTATCCGTGCCGAAAGGCAAACTAACTTTATTTTTAACTTTTTCGCGATTTTTTTTGCTATATCTAAGGCAACATCGTTATTTCTCACTTGATAGAGCAATACATAATCGCACTTCATTAAAGGCATATTCCCTAAGTTCAACCATTTTTCTCTATTGAGTAACAATGTGGGATCTACGACAATATTAATATGCTTATTTGTCAATGGCTTAAGCTGCTCCTCTATGTTCTTTTCACGAACACTGATGTAATCGAAATTATTTAGAAGACGGGCTATTTCTGATTTCTTATCCGATGTTATTATGTCTTCCATACTTGCCGCGTAAGAAGCGACAATGGTACGTTGATGATTCCAAACTCCCCAATACATGGGGTCAAATCCATGCGTTAACGTCGTATTCCATACTTGATCACTGCCTATAATGACAACATTATACGATTCCATATCATACAAGCACTTAGACAGAATTAACTTATCAAATATGAAGTGTTGAAATCTATCATAACGCATCTTCCTCTTAGAAAGAATTTTTAATTCTTTAATGGAAAAAACTATGCCTTTATGAATAAAACGTTTCCAAGAGAACCATTTATAAATTCTGAGCAAATGTGAACTTTGGTAATCTATAAACTCTACATCATGTCCTCTATTTATTAGCACCTCTTGAAGCGCATAAGCTTGTAATATGGCTCCATAATTGTGAGCACGATGAAAGGTTAATATTCCTATTTTCATTTGCCTAAAAGTCTTTTTATATTTCTCTTTATTTTACGGATCTTATATTTGAGTTGCATTTTCCATCCCATATCACCATATTTCTTCATTACATACAGAAAACCCTTTCGTTCATAATCCCGTTCAAAATCCATACGCTGAGAATGAATGGCAGACGGATGCTGCAAGTTAGGTTGCAAACAGTCTTCAAGTTTTGCCGGAATCACCGTCATACGGTTTTTCACGGCCTCAAACAATTCCAGTCCTTTTTCCGTATTGACTAAGACAAGTGATACACCTTTATCATCTTTGTTGATATCCGGATCAGTCTTTTCCCAGCCCCAAAAATCCGCAATGGTAATGTCGCTAGGACGTTTCGTATTGGCATAAGGACATATTCCACACGAACGGCGGAACATAATGTGTTGATAGAACAAATAAGTAAAGCTCATTTTACCCCCCCCATTAACAAATTTAAACGTTTCCTTGTGCGCTTTCCAGCCGAACTCCTGTTTGTCACGGAAATTGACCCAACAAATCTTATCCCCTTGTTTCTTTTCAAGATAAGTGATGTAATCTCTCCAAATATAAGGACCGGGTACTCCATGACATACAATGTCTACCAGTATCAGGTTCGCCCGCAGCTTCTTTCCTATATAAGAGTTCAACCCCGCTGTCTGACAAGGTGTACCAGAGAAAAGAACAGTAAGCCCGTCCTTCAGGTCCTGTTTCACTTGGCGGAATACTCCGGTAAGGTCGCTCTGCACATATTTGCTGCCTTTGAATTCGTCCCGTTCTTCTTTGGTGACGGCACGTTTGTGTACCACACGGAAATGGTCAGTATAGCCTGCTCCGTAGACCACTCCGCCCTGTTCCAATACATAATCGGATAGGGCTATGAAAGCTGCCCCACTCCGGCTGGTCTCCACTTCCTTCATGTCCTTATGCCTAGTTGCATAGGCCAATGGTTTCTCTAAGTTCAGACTTGTGTCATAATGGTCATTGAAAGCGCACACTTTCTCACATAATCCACAGTCTACGCATTTGTCTTTATTCACTACGGGATAAAGAAATCCTAATACATCCGGCTGCATTGTGATGGCATCATGTGCACAAATGCTTGCACAAGCCGTACAACCACAACACTGTGATTTGTCTATAATCTGAATCATTTTCTGTTCAGTTTATTTTTTATTGCATGTATTTTGTTCACTACGAACTGTCTTTCCGCTTTATTGCAACCTACATAGTAAATGGCTATTCCTGTACAGACAACCGCTATCAGGCACAGAAGAATGAAATTCAAGAAAGTCTCCTCCATGCTGTCGGACAGCAGATAAGGGCATATAGAAGCGATGAAAGTCACCGCCAACACGTTTGCATACACTTTTTTCAGGTACTTCTGGACAGACAATCCGATCATTCCCCGCAACATCAGCAGCCGTGCCACCAAACAACACTGGGAAATAACTATGGCCACAACGATTACCACTTCCGGAAACATCCCCATACGTAACAGAAGGTATGAAACCGGTAAATTCATCAGTTGAAGTCCACCTACCACAAGCTGATAATTACGGATTCTGCCTGTAGCAAGCATAGCGGTGATCAACGGATTGGATATGGATTCGCTCAAACCAAAGAGCAAAATCAATTGCACAAAAGCCACGGTATGTTCAGGCACAATCTTCAGCCAAAGCACCAATATGTAGTGCGTATTTACGAGTATCGGGAGGGATAACATCAAAAGCATGTAGAATGACAACCGCGCTCCTTGAAAAATCAGCGTCATCATATACTCCCTGTCACCAGAAGCATAAGATTTCGTGATTTGCGGATTGAGTGCAGTCATGAAGTTCGTGACAAATCCATGTACTGCCGTATTGACTTGAAAAGCAATTCCCCGTGCCGCATTAACCCCCGGACCACAAAAAAGGTTAATAACTATATTTCCACCCTGGTCACGCAATACAGCGGAAGAGGCACCTATGAAATTCCATCCGGCAAAACTGAACATGCGTTCCAGCAAATTTTTGTCCCATAAAAAATAATAGGTACACTCTTCAAAATGCCTCTTGCAGTAGTAACCATATACCAACCGAATCAATAAGGCTACAGCACACATAAGCAAGGCATAAAATATCAGCCTGTCCATGGGAGAAACGGTAATAAAATAGGCGACAGCCAATTTTCCTAAAGCTTCAATGATGCTGATGTAGGCAAAGGCCGACATCCTTTCATGAGCTATTATAGTCGCGTTATATGGAACGCTGATGAGATTTATTGCAAATGTGAATAAAGAAAGTTGGAAAACCCAGTTTGCCGCAATCATTCTTGATTCCGGTATGTTCATTTTAACATTCAGGAACCATACTCCAACAAGCTCAGCCAGCAATACAATAGCCACAGCCAGTCCTATCTGAATGGTAACAGCAGAAGAGAATATTTTCTTCAGATTCTCTTGATTCCCTGTTCCTAATTCGTATGTGATAAACCGTGTTATGGCAGCCGAAAGCGAACCGGATATTACACTGAACATTGCCACTATTCCGCCAACAACGTTGTAGATACCGTAATCCTCAACTCCCAAAGCATTCAGGACTACTCGTGAAGTGTAAAGACTTACCACCATCATGAATAGCATCCTGAAATACAGCAACAGCGTATTCTTGGCAATCCGTTTGTTATTATCGGCTGTATTTGGCATAGTTCTTCACTTATCTCTCCTTATACATTTCTTCATAATACTTCTGGTAATCTCCCGAGGTCACGTTGTCCATCCACTCCTGATTGTCCAGATACCAGCGGACGGTTTTTTCAATCCCTTCCTCGAACTGGAGGCTCGGCTCCCAGCCCAGTTCGCGCTGCAGCTTGCGCGAGTCGATGGCATAGCGCATGTCGTGGCCCTTGCGGTCGGTTACGTAGGTAATCAGGTCCATGTCCTCGCCTTCCTTCCTGCCCAGCAGACGGTCAACGGTCTTGATGACCACCCGGATGATGTCGATGTTCTTCCACTCGTTGAAGCCGCCGATGTTGTGGGTGTCGGCAACCTTCCCCTTGTGGAAAATCAGGTC
>JAHLFB010000173.1 GCA_018884025.1 Candidatus Phocaeicola faecipullorum | reverse complement strand
GTCAATGATAGATAAATCTGTTACTTTGAATAAAGCCAATCGGCCCTTGAAAAAGGGTTGATTGGCTTTTTAATTTTATTTCTTAACCTTCACCTCATACAAATCATTTCGCCTGTCTTTCAGATTTCTTACACTACCGTAGGTATGTAGTTCGTTCAGAAGGTCAAGGTCAACATCCGATACAAGAATCATTTCTGTATTTGGAGTGGCTTCGGCACGTTTACCGTCGGTAGGGAATGTGAAGTCGCAAGGGGTGAAAACTCCTGATTGCGCATATTGTATGTCCATGTTATGTACACGTGGCAAGTTTCCTACACTTCCGGCTATCACAACGAAACATTCGTTTTCTATGGCTCTGGCATGGGCACAAACCTTAACTCGGCTGTAGGCATTTTGTGTATCGGTCATGAAAGGAACGAAGAGAATTTGCATACCTTGATCGGCCATGATTCGTGACAGTTCCGGAAATTCGACATCGTAGCATATCAGTACACCTATTTTGGCACAGTCTGTTTCAAATGTCTTAATGGAACGTCCTCCAGTAAGTCCCCAGCTCTTTGTTTCATCTGGGGTGACGTGGATTTTTTCGTACATTTCGGTTGTACCGTCACGGCGACAAAGGAAGCCTACATTGTAAAGTCGTCCGTCTTCTTTTATTAGCGGCATGCTGCCGGTTATTATGTTTATGTTATAACTTATGGCTAGTTTGATAAACCTTTCGCGTATCTCATCTGTATATGCTGCCAGTCCGCGGATGGCTTCTGATTCTGCTTCATTGTTGAAACGTGCCATGAGAGGTGCGTTGAAGTATTCCGGAAACAGGATAAAGTCGCTTTTATAGTCGGATACGGCATCTACGAAAAATTCCACCTGTTCAAACAGGTCGTCCAGTGTCTTGTATGAGCGCATTTGCCACTGTACAAGTCCTACTCTTACAGATGTCTTAGGATTTATATATTCCTGTGTAGGCGGCTGATAATATATGTTATCCCATTGCAGAAGGCATGCGTAGTGTCTTGACTCCTCATCATTGGGAAGATAATTTCTCATAACTTTGCGTACATGGAAATCGTTCGATAGTTGAAATGTAAGAACAGGGTCGTAGATTTCTTTCTGTCTTACCTTGTCTATATATTCCTTTGGACGCATCTTGTCGGCATATTTGTGATAGTTTGGTATTCTTCCGCCGAACATTATTGCCTTGAGATTCAGTTTCTCGCATAATTCCTTTCTGTATTCGTACATACGTCGTGCCAGACGAAGTCCTCTGTATTGAGGATGTATGAATACTTCTATTCCATATAGAATGTTTCCTTTAGGATCGTGTGTATTGAAAGTCTCTTTTCCGGTTACTTGTGCGTACGTGTGGTCGTTTTTTACGTCATCATAGTTTACGATTATTGACAGGGCACATCCTACTATCTTTTCGTCCACTACGGTGACTATCTGTCCTTCAGGGAAAATCTTTATAAGTTTCTCTATTTGTTTGTGTGTCCAGAAAACGTCGCTTCCATCGGTGTAAACACGTGTGAATGATTGTGCCAGCTGGTCGTAATCTTCGATTTGCAGATTTCTAATCTGTACTTTGTTGATTTTTAGTGAGTCCATTGTTTTATGTTATGATATATCTTTTTCTCTATAATGAAAATATCTCCAATACCGTGGCGGATATTGGAGATATTATGAATATTATTATTTATATGATTTTTTGTATATTTCCATTACATCTTCGTCGGTCAGTGGTTTTACGTCAAAACGGTAAAATCCTCCTGCCATGTCTCTGGCATTTGTAACCATTTCCGGCAAATCTTCTTCTTTCATGCCCCAGTCGCTGAGCTTCAGGTTGTCCATTCCGCATTCTTTCTTCATGAGAACAAGAGCTTCGATGAAATCGCTTGGCCTGTTACTCTTTTTCTGTGTCATTACTTCTGCCATTTTCATGTAGCGTTTCATACAGTCGTTTCTGAATGTCTCAAAGTATGCTTCGCTCAGTGCTATAAGTCCTGCTCCGTGTGGAAGTTCAGGGTATTTTGCACTCATGGCATGTTCCAGTGCGTGTTGTGATACACATCTTGAGGTAGCTTCTACCAGTCCGGCCAGTGTGCTTCCCCATGCCACTTTAGCCCTTGCCTTGAGGTTGCGGCCGTCTTTTACGGCAACTGGCAGATATTTATAAAGAAGTCTGACAGCTTCCAGTGCATAAAGGTCACTGATAGGTGTGGCACAGTTTGCTATGAAACCTTCCGAAGCGTGGAAGAAAGCATCGAATCCCTGATATGCAGTCAGTTGTGGTGGAACAGAAAGCATCATTTCCGGATCTACTATTGACAATTTCGGGAAAGTGTATTGACATCCAAAACCTATTTTCTCGGTCTTTTCGGTATTTGTTATTACAGTCCACGGATCAACTTCTGTACCTGTACCGGCTGTTGTAGGTATTGCTATAATAGGTAATGCTCCTTTTACAGGACGTCCTTTTCCTGAACCGCTTTGAATATAGTCCCAATAATCGCCATCGTTGCATGCCATAACTGCTATAGCTTTGGCGGAATCTATTGAACTTCCTCCTCCAAGGCCTACCAGCATGTCGCATTTCATTTCACGGCAGATAGCAGCACCTTCCATTACATGGTCTTTTATAGGGTTGGGAAGAATCTTGTCATATACTATTGAATCGACATTGTTTTCTTTCAGCAGTTCTATCACTTTATCCAAATAACCGTATTTACGCATTGACGAACCGGCTGAGATAACAATCATGGCTCTCTTTCCAGGGAGTGTTTCTGTAGCAAGGTTTTTTATTTCGCCACATCCGAACATCAGTTTGGTTGGTATGTTCAGACTGAAAACAGGATTTGTATTCATAATGTCTATAGTTTTAAAGTTCGTATTTTCAAAATTAAGCAATTCCATTGATAATAGGTTATGAGTAAAGTTAAAAAATGCTATTTAATATATTGTATAATGAAAGGTGCTATCGTATATTAATAAGTTTAGTGGAAATATTTTTTTTAAGATTGCATATTGAATGATTTATAACAATTGCGTAAAAAATCAATACCTTTGCATCTTGTAATAAAACAGAGTAAGTAATGAAAACTATAAAGAAGAATTTTCCTGTAGTTGGAATGAGCTGTGCAGGATGTTCGGCTAGAGTGGAAAAAACATTGAACAAGCAACCCGGAATAGTAAGTGCATCGGTAAATCTTGCGGCTGCTATGGCTGCAGTGGAGTACAATCCTGAGGAATGCACTCCGGAGCAATTGAAGGAAGCTGTCCGTAAAATAGGATTCGACCTTATTATCGAAGAAAGGAAAGAGGTACAGAAAGAAGCGGAGGAAGCGCACAAGAACCATTATAAGATATTGAAGATAAAGACTCTGTTAGCCATACTCCTTGCTATTCCTGTATCGGTGATAGCAATGTTCTTTCACGATATGCTATATGCCTCATATATAATGGCAGTGCTTTCCGCTGTAGTTGTCTTTGGACTAGGAAACGGATTTTTTGTCAATGCCTTCAAGCTTCTCACAAAGGGTGGCGCAAATATGGATACACTTGTAGCTTTGAGTACCGGTATATCCTTTCTTTTCAGTCTGTTCAATATGTTCTTCCCGGACTATCTTCTACGTCACGGAATAATTCCTCATGTATATTTCGAAGCGGCATCTATGATAGTAGCATTTATCCTTTTGGGACGTACATTGGAGGATAGGGCCAAGGGAAATACAGCCGAGGCAATAAAGAAACTTATGGGACTTCAACCCAAGAAGGTGACAGTGATGCGAAACGGTACGGAGATGGAGACAGATATTGACATGCTTATGGTTGGTGATACAGTAGTGGTGAAGCCAGGTGAGCGTATAGCGGTAGATGGTACTGTGGTTTTCGGCTCATCATACGTTGACGAAAGTATGTTGAGCGGTGAACCTGTCGCCGTACTGAAAGAGAAAGGCTCAATGGTCTATGCTGGAACTATCAATCAGAAAGGATGTTTCAGATTTCAGGCAGAAAAGGTAGGCAGTGAGACAGTTTTGGCCCAAATTATCAAAATGGTTCAGGATGCTCAGGGAAGCAAGGCACCCGTCCAGAAACTTGTAGATAAGGTGGCTGGAATATTCGTTCCGATTATTATATCAATAGCTTTACTCTCATTCGTTCTTTGGGTGACACTAGATTCCGAAAGCGGACTTACCCATGGCTTTCTAGCTGCCGTTACAGTGCTGGTTGTTGCCTGTCCGTGTGCTTTGGGGCTTGCCACACCAACAGCCATTATGGTCGGTATAGGAAATGGGGCTGAGATGGGGATACTTATTAAGGATGCAGACAGCTTGGAGATAGCCCGCAATGTTGACACTGTAGTCCTTGACAAAACAGGGACTATCACAGAAGGCAAACCGGTGGTTACAGACTGGATGTGGATAAACGCGACAGAGGATGATAAACGGATATTGTGCGGACTGGAGAAACACTCTGAGCACCCTTTGGCAATGGCTGTTGTTCAAGGTATAGGAACAGAACCGGCTGAAATTACAGGTTTTGAAAGTATAACAGGTCAGGGAATAAAAGGCATTTGTGACGGTAAAACATATATTGCAGGAAACAGACGTTTGATTTCATCCTGCAGAATTGTTATTCCTTCTGATATGGAAGAAAAAGCATCAACACTTGCCGCACAGGGTAAGACAGTGATATGGTTTGCCGATAATGAAAAGGTATTGTGTCTGTGTGCCATAACTGACAAGATGAAAGAATCGTCCGCTGCGGCAATATCCAGACTGAAGAGTATGGGAATAAAAGTAGTAATGCTTACCGGAGATGCCGAGGCTCCTGCACGTTATATGGCAGGACTGTCGGGAGTGGACGACTATAAATCGGAAGTCACTCCACAGCAGAAGGCTGAGTTTATCAAGACACTCCGTTCTCAGGGCAGGGTAGTGGCAATGGCAGGCGACGGTATAAACGACAGTGCTGCCCTTGCTGAGGCTGATTTGGGTATTGCCATGGGTAAGGGTAGTGATATTGCCATGGATGTGGCAAAGGTGACAATCATTTCATCTAATCTGGAGAAGATTGCAGACACTATAAGCCTTTCGCGTCATACTGTGCGTACTATCCGCCAGAACCTGTTCTGGGCGTTTATATATAATTTAATAGGTGTCCCTGTAGCGACAGGTGTCCTATATCCTATAAACGGTTTTCTTTTAAATCCGATGATAGCCAGTGCTGCCATGGCGATGAGCAGTGTAAGTGTTGTTACTAACAGTTTGCGATTGAAAAAAGCTAAATTATAACCTATTTTTGACCATTAAAAAAACGTGCGCAAGTTTCAGGTAAAACGTGCGTCCATTTCAGGTCGAACGTGCGTCCGTTTTGAATCGAATGTGCGCACGTTTTTTTTGAGGCTTGATTGCATTGATTTTTAGTGTATATTAAATTCCCATCTGACAGTTCCGTTTTAAAGGGAAAATATGAACAGTCAAAGCGAAAATATCGTAGCGATTATCTGAGCGTAACATCCTAACTTTGCGCCGGATAAACAAGAAAAACGATATGAAAAGACTATTACTCAATTTTGCTTTTGCCTGTTCGCTTTTTCCTCTTGGAGCGCAGCAGGTGTTGACGCTGGAAGAATGTCTGCAGATAGGTATTGAGAATAACCTCACACTGCAGTCCAAGCGCAACGAAATTATCAAAGGAAAGCACAGCATTTCGGAGAACCGTTCCAAGCTTCTACCACAAATCAATGCTGTGGCATCATTCAACGACAATTTTAACCCTCCCGTTTCAGTTACCGACGGCTCGGCATACGGTAATCCTTACAACGTGACAAAGACGTTGCAGTATAACGCATCGGCAGGACTGCAACTTCAGATGCCGCTCTACAACCAGACCATCTATACAGCCATGTCGGTTACCAAGATGATGGACGAAATAAACACCCTGTCTTACGACAAGGCACGCGAGGATCTGATAATGCAAATCACAAAGATGTATTATCTGGGACAGAGTACAGCCGAGCAGATTTCCATAGTGAAAGAAAACATCACCCGTCTGGAAGAACTGAGGGATATTACCACAGCTTTCTTCGACAATGGTATGGCAATGGAAGTGGATGTGAAGCGTGTAAATATCAATCTTGAAAACCTTCAGGTGCAGTATGATAATGCCGTGGCAATGCTCACACAACAAATCAACATGCTGAAATATGTGATAGACTATCCTGCTGAAACAGACATCACACTCACTCCGGTGGATACTGAAAGCATCATTCCTGTAGAAATGAGCGGTCTGTACGAAGGTCAGCCGGAACTGGAATTGCTTAAGAAACAAAGTACGCTGGCTGAGAAACAGAAGAAAATGATTTCGCAGGGATATATTCCTTCGTTGTCGCTTACCGGAAGTTTCATGTATTCTGCATTCACCGATAAGGCGAAGAACTGGTTTCATGACGGACCGTCAAGCAAATGGTATAACTCATCAGGTATAGGTCTGACATTGAGAGTGCCGATATTCGACGGACTTGACAAACGTTCGAAGATAAGAAAGGCGAAACTTGACATTGAAAATGCGAAACTGTCGTATGACAATGCTCTGAAAAGTTTCAGGACGCAGTATCTGAACGCCACGAATGATCTGATGAACAGCCGCCGCAATTTCACCAAGCAGAAAGATAATTACCTGTTGGCAGAGGATGTTTACGAAGTGACTTCCGACCGCTATCGTGAAGGAGTGGCGTCAATGACAGAAGTACTTCAGGACGAAATGCGTATGAGTGAGGCACAGAACAACTATGTGACAGCACATTATAACTACCGAGTGAATAATCTTACGATGCTGAAACTTACAGGAAAACTTGAGACATTATTAAAATAATAGTAAACAAGGTTTCAGTTACAAGTTGTTAGAAGGTTCTCTCCTTGTTAACTTGTCAACTCGTTAACTTGTCACCTATATAAATAACTTCAAATAAAAAACGATATGGAAACAAAAGAACTTGATATAAAGAAAAATACACTTGAGCAACAAGCTGCAAAACTAAGAAAACAACGCCGCCGCCAGATGCTGGCAAGTACATTCGGAATTATAATCCTCTTGATAGGGCTTTATCAGATTGGAGTAATGTTCTTCAGCTACAAACTTAACGAAACAAGCAATGACGCACAGATAGAACAATACATTTCGCCGGTAAATCTCCGTGCTTCGGGATATATAAAAAAGGTGTATTTCACAGAACATCAGACTGTGAAGAAAGGCGACACACTGATGGTTCTTGACGACCGTGAATACCGCATCCGCGTTATGGAAGCCGAGGCTGCACTGAAAGACGCAATGGCAGGAGCATCAGTTATAGATCAGACACTCCAGACCACAAAGGCTTCCGCTTCGGTTTATGAGGCTTCAATTTCGGAAGTGGAAATCCGTCTGGCTAAACTGGATAAGGATCGCAAACGTTACGAAAACCTTCTTCAGAGAAATGCTGCCACACCTATCCAACTCGAGCAAATAGAGACAGAATATGAGGCAACTAAGAAAAAACTCGTGGCTTTGAAACGTCAGCAGGAAGCAGCAATGTCTGGAGTGAACGAAGTATCAACCCGTCGTCAGAACATGGAAGCTGCCATTCAGCGTGCACAGGCTGCACTCGAAATGGCAAGACTCAATCTTTCATACACAGTAGTTACAGCACCATGCGACGGACAGTTGGGACGCCGCGCAATAGAGGAAGGACAGTTCATCTCTGCCGGACAGACCATAACCTATATATTGCCTGATACACAGAAATGGGTGATAGCCAACTATAAGGAAACACAGGTGGAAAACCTTCATATAGGTCAGGAGGTTACACTTACGGTAGATGCTATCAGCGACAAGGAATTCAAAGGAAAGATTACAGCCATATCCGGTGCCACAGGTTCAAAATACTCACTCGTTCCAACCGACAATTCAGCCGGAAACTTTGTGAAGATACGTCAGCGTGTTCCTGTAAGAATAGATTTCGAAGGGCTGAGCAAGGAAGACAATGAACGTCTTGCTGCCGGAATGATGGTTATTGTGAAAGCAAAATTATGATTTTAGTTAACAAGGCTTTAGTTACAAGTTGTTAGAAGGTTCTCCATCCGGACGGAACCGACGGTCAGTAAAGCTAAACCTTGTCAACTCGTCAACTTGTCAACTCGTCTCCTAAAAACTATATATATGCAAAGAAATTATCCATTCTATAATTGGGTTCCCAAACCTGTAGGTATCATCCTACTGATACTGCTCTTCATCCCGATACTGACTGTGGGCGGAGTATATACAGCCAACAGCGGTGAGATGACAAGTGGACTGGGAATCCAGTCGGAACATATCCAGTTCGTGTGGTTCGTCACTTCAATAGGTATGGCAGCTTTCGCTCCATTCTTCTATCAGCTGGTATGTATCCGCCGTGAGAAGATAATGTGCGTGGTGGGTTTCTCACTCTTGTACATCCTCAGTTATGTGTGTGCTGTCACCGACAGTATCTTCCTTCTTGCATTGTGCAGCCTTATCATGGGTTTCCTCCGTATGGTGCTCATGATGGTGAATCTCTTTACCCTGATAAAATACGCTTTCGGAATGGAAGCTACAAGGAATATCACTCCCGGAATGGAACCGACCACGGAAGAAGGTTGGGATGCCCTTGATGCAGAAAAAAACAAGAGTATGCCTATCATTTACCTATTCTTTATGATACTCGGACAGATAGGAACATCGCTCACAGCATGGCTGGCATATGAATATCAGTGGCAGGACGTATATTA
>JAHLFB010000172.1 GCA_018884025.1 Candidatus Phocaeicola faecipullorum | reverse complement strand
CACTTCGCCGACGGGTTCCCGGCTGTTGCCCTTGACCGCCTGAATCCGGTAGTCGCCAGCTTCCGAGATGATATAGCAGTTGGCTGTTTCTTCGACAACGGGTTCAGGTTCAGGGCCTGCCGGGGCCTTGTTTGCCTCGTCTTTCCTGCATCCTGCCAGCGTGCAGGCGGCACATACCAGTGCCATAAAAATGTAAAACAGTGATTTTTTCATGATATTCGGTTTTTAGGGATTCATATTCTTGCCACTCATAAAGTAAACTGAAAACAGACATTCCCGTTATCACATACGGAGCATGATGACAACAGGAATGTAATGTGTGGCGCAAATTATACCTTACAATTATAAGATACGGCGCATTCTTGTATGTTAAGGTATTGCTTGGCAATACTTTAGACTATATGTAAATTTACATCAATGTGGAAATTTATCCGGAATCAACAGATAAATCCGAACATCCAGATAGGAATATTCTTGCCGGCAACATACTCTATGTTGTCTTTTACAATATACCCATTGACTGCATCTTTCAGCTGTTTACCTTTCTTGTTCTTTCCTCCTACCTCGAATGTTATGCCTTCAATCTCGAAGTCAGAAATTTTTGATGCACAAACCTTGTGCTTCTCTTTCATCCATGACAGGAACATGGTTTCCCGTATTGTGCCTTCATCAGCCTTGTCAAGACCGAGGGCATAGATGATATTGGAATTGTCAAGGTATAGTTTTTCTACTTTCTGCAATATGCCGTCCCCGATGGATTTTTCCCGCAAAGCATTGAACAGGCCGGATTTTTCCAGATATTCTATATAATCCGGAAGTATATTCCTGCTAATTTCCAGATCTCTGGCAAGCATTGTATGATTCGGTTTATAAGGTACAGATTGGGCAAGCATATACATGAGTTTTTTCAGTTTGACAGCGGCGGCAACTGTCATCTCTGCATATTTGGGGATATCATCCTCTACGGTAGCGTTTATGGCCTGCTTCAGCTTTATCAGAAAATCTTCTTCTTTAAAATACGGATAACAGCCATGATGCAGATATTCCTGATAGTACTTTATAGGTCTATACTCGCCATATGGGAAATCCACTTTTCCATTCAGTATCTCTTCCAGAGATGAAGGCTTGAGGCTCCATCCCAGGGAAATGTTGAGATATTCCCTGAACGAAAGGACAGGCATCGTATATTCGATTGCCCTTCTGCTAAGGTCTGCCTTACCTCCTTTTTTCAGATCCAGTATTGAGCTGCCTGAATACACAACTTGCAGAAGCGGCAACTGGTCATATATCATCTTGATTTCAGTAGCCCATCCACTGTATTTGTGTATTTCGTCAATATACAGCTTCTTTCCTCCATGTTGGAAGAATGTCAGCGCAAGGTCATAGATCCTATGGCCGGCAAAATAGAAATCATCAGCCTGTACATACAGGGACTCCTCTATGTTGTCATACAGTCTGATATGCTGGAGAATCATCGTTGACTTCCCGACACCCTTCTGCCCAAGGATACCAATCAGCCGGTTTTTCCAGTTGATGGTTTCGTGAAATGATCTGACATACGCTACAGGAGTCAGATCAAGCCTTATCCGATAGGTCTGCAATAGGGTATCCATAACTTCATCTTGTACTTTTACTTTGCAAATATAATAACATTGCATTATATTTGATGCACTATTATAATATTTTGCACTTAAAATAGTGCAAAACGAGAGGAGCTTCTAACGTCAACGGCACCCTCCAACCTAGGGAAGGCCCCGGCTCGGTGACGATGTAGCAGTTGGCGATTTCGCTGCCGGAGACCGTGACATCCGTGATGGATGAACTCCCGGATGTCGCTTTCAGCTGTGCTCCTTCCCTCGGATTCCGTATGCTGTACGTGAAAGATTATAGTCTGAATCGGCTCAAAAAGTTTCGTCAAAAGGTAAAAATCAGGTCAAGCTGAGCCGATTTTTCCGAATATTTTTATACTTTTGAGCCGATTATAGAATGTTATATATGGCTATAACCACAGAAATACTGCAGGTGCTGCATTATCACCCCATGTCAAGCAGGGTTGAGATTATTGCAAACTTGAATAACTCTCCAAGTGACAGTACAATGAAGCGTTTGATCAATGATGCAGTCAAGCGGGGGTTGATATTGGTTCACGGTAAAGGACCGGCTACCAGGTACTCGTTGTCACCACAAGCACACGTGACGATGCCACTGGACCTGAACACCTATTTTGAGAAAGATATTGATCAAAGACAAGTTCAGGAACATTTCAATTTTGAGCTTATCCGTGATATTCTCCCTCACGTGACCTTGTTTACTGAAGAAGAGTCATCACGTCTTCACAATGCCCAGTCGGTATTCTCAAAGAATCTTGAAGGTATGTCAGAACTGGAGTACCGCAAGGAGATGGAACGTCTTGGCGTGGATTTGTCCTGGAAGTCTTCGCAAATTGAGGGAAACACCTATTCGCTTCTTGAAACAGAACGATTGCTGAAAGAGAAGAAAGAAGCTTCAGGCAAGTCTAAAGAAGAGGCGATTATGCTCCTTAATCATAAGGATGCCCTCGACTTTGTCCTTGATACTCCTGATTTTATGAAAGAGTTAAAGGTAAACCGGATAGAGCAGATCCACTCGATTCTTACTCAGGAGCTTGCCGTAGACCGTAACATCCGCCAACGCCGTGTGGGCATTACCGGTACCAACTATCGTCCTCTTGACAATGAGTTCCAGATTAGAGAGGCTCTTGAAGATATGTGCAATCTGATAAATCTGAAGGAGGATATTTTCGAGAAGTCACTGCTTGCTCTGGTTTTATTGTCTTACATTCAGGCTTTTACTGACGGGAACAAGAGGACAGCACGAATTACGGGCAATGCGATACTTATAGCCAACGGCTTCTGTCCGATTTCGTTCAGAACAGTAGATTCTATCGATTATAAAAAAGCGATGCTGATATTCTATGAGCAAAACAATATAGCAGCGTTCAAGAAAATCTTTATCGAGCAGTTTGAATTTGCCGTCAGGACGTATTTCTAGTTTCAAGATACTGAAAAATGACAAGTAACATTATGAAACGACAGGCCGGTTTTTCCAGTTGATGGTTTCATAATAACATTGCACTATATTTAGTGTTATATTATAATAAATTGCACTTAAAATAGTGAAAACCGGGGAAACTCCTAACGAAGGAGGTTTTCCCCGGTTTTCAAACTGTGGTTGTCTTATTAGGATTTCTGTTAATGTGGAAGCAGAAACATAGAAACGACCGTTGTGAAATAGGTCCGCAGTGGGGACCATTTCTTCTGCCGTCCTCGGTAGTGACGGTGATGGTGGCCTCGCCCTCTGCTACACCGGTTACCTTGCCATTGGCATTAACCGAGGCGATTTCCGGCTTATCGGATTTCCAACTTATATTTTTATTTGTGGCATCTTCAGGCAGGACTGTCGCTATAAGGGTTTCTTTATCATCTACCTGAATGGAAATGGAGGTCTTTTTGAGCGTCACTCCGGTGACAGCAACGGCCGAAGGTTCAGGATCCTGTTTCTCATCTTTACTGCATGACCAGAAACCGGTCGACAACAAGACGACAGCAACAAGCAAAGCCGTTTGTTTGAATATATCGTTTTTCATCGCATTGTAAATAAAATTAATTGCTGTTACTGTTTTTTATTTTTGGATGCTTCGAGACTTGCCTTGCGGGCACGGAGTCCGGCAGCCTTGTTACCTCGCTCGCTTTGCAGTGTTCCATCGGTCAGGAGAGCCTCGCTCACCCGACTGATCTCTTTCAAAAGTTGTTCAATCATCGTTTTATTTTTAGTTAATAGTATAGTTAGCAGTTTTTGTCGGTTTTGACGGTCATCAGCCCCGCACCCTCGGGAAGGGCTGCGGCTGTCGTCCTATTCCACAATTCCGGTCACGGGGAAGCCCAGGTATTCCAGCGTGTAGAGCTGCAACCTCGCAGTTTCGCCCTCACTGTCGTATGCAACAATGAGAACGCTGTTTTCGGTGAG
>JAHLFB010000171.1 GCA_018884025.1 Candidatus Phocaeicola faecipullorum | reverse complement strand
TCTATGTCCGTTTTGGCCTTGTTGCCGGCTCCGTCAACTCCCTTATAATTGCGCGATAAATAACAATTCCTCATAAAAAGAGATTACAACTCTGTTTTACATAAAGCCAAGGCTGCCGCCACTGTATCGTCCATGTCTGCATAAGTATATTGAGCAAGCCGTCCTCCGAACAGCACATTCGGAACAGATTCCGCCAACTGCCGATAATCGGCATAAATCCGGCTGTTCTTTTCATCATTAACCGGATAATAAGGTTCTTTTCCCGGAGCAAAACTATCAGGATACTCATAAGTGATTATCGTATGAGGCTGCTTCCCGAACTCAAAATGCTTGTGTTCTATCACGCGGGTATAAGGAATCTCACGCTCGGTATAGTTCACAACCGCATTCCCCTGAAAGTTCTCCATTTCCAGACGCTTTTCCTCAAAACGAAGACTGCGGTACTCCAGATGACCGCAACGGTAATCAAAGTATTCATCAATGCAGCCTGTAAACAGCGTTTTTTCAGCAACGCCATCCAGCTCTGCCCTGTTCTTGAAATAGTCTGTGGCAAGACAAACCTCCGTATCGCCAAGCAAAGCATCTATCAGCGCATTGTATCCGCCAATGGGAATGCCTTGGTAGGCATCATTGAAATAATTGTTGTCGAAAACAAAGCGGAACGGCAAACGTCGGATAATGAATGCCGGAAGTTCTGTAGCCGCACGCCCCCACTGCTTTTCGGTATATCCCTTTATCAGCTTCTCATAAATATCCTTTCCACACAGTTTCAAGGCCTGTTCCTCCAGATTGGCGGGCTCCGCGATGTGAGCAAACTCTCCGCGCTGCTCTTCAATCTTAGCCTTTGCCTTTGCCGGAGTCGTAACGCCCCATAACTGATAGAACGTATTCATGTTGAAAGGAAGATTGTACAGCTTGTCACCGTAACGTGCCACCGGCGAATTGGTATAACGGTTAAACTCCACAAAAGAATTCACATAATTCCACACCTCCTTATTGTCGGTATGAAAAATATGCGCCCCGTATTTGTGCACATGAATTCCGTCCACATCCTCACAGTAGATGTTTCCTCCCCGATGATGGCGTTTGTCTACCACAATGCAAGACTTGCCTGCCCGTTTCGCTTCGCAGGCAAACACCGCGCCGAACAAGCCGGCGCCTACAATCAAATAATCATATTTCTTTTTCATAAGTCTTTGATTTCAATAAACCTTCAAGCATTCCATGTACAACATCATCGCGCATACGCATTATTCCACACAAACAAATCTTCGTATAGGACCGCATGACGAGGCTTGAATATCCTTAAGATATCCCACACCTCAGATGTTGTCTTCATAAGCAACAATTTCTTGCCGTATTACAAATATAAAAAGAATAATGTTATCAAACAAAAAAATACGTATCTTCATCAAAGTAAAATGTTTGATTCTAGGAATATACAAGAATGCAGAGCTTTTCTCCAAGAAAGATTTTACGATTTCCCGCCTGGCAGCACCTGCAACGCCATGGTAAATTCTGCATCCCCAGGCTAGAGATACAAATCTCCAGGCTGAAGATTTATATCTTCAGTTTGAAGATGCATATATCCAAACTGAAGACTGACTTTTGCTCCTCGTACGCACAAACCCATTCTGATAAACAGGCTCATAAAAAGCGTAAAAAAACAGTTTATATTTTGTTGAACAAAAAAATACAATTATCTTTGAAAAAACAAACACATCCTGCATTGACGCAACAAACCGCTTACTCAAAGCATATGGCAGCCAATGCAGATTCAGTGACGATTTTTGAAACTGCGAATAATGAAAGTTATAATAAATGCCCAATATAAGCATCTTACTGATTTCATCAAGAATCTGCCTGAAGCCTTCGGAAAAGAAGGAGAAACCCTATACCAAGGAAGGAATTTAATAAAAGCATTCACTGTACAGGGAACTGAAATTGTAGTAAAACATTATAAACGCCCTAACTTTGTCCAAAAAATAGCCTATAGATGGTTACGCCCATCAAAAGCACAGCGTGCCTACATTTTCGCTTTACGGTTAGCCTCGATGAATATCGATACACCAGAAGCTATAGCCTATATAGAAAAACAACGATTTGGACTATTCCAAGATTGTTGGTTCGTATCAGCAAGATGCCATGACGAGCCATTGTTTCCGGTTCTCGTAGAAAGGCCTGATTACGATCAAGAACTGGCAAAATGTTTCGCACAATATTTGGTCAAGTTACATCTGAAAGGTTTTTTACACGGTGATTTAAATTTGGCAAATATTCTGTTCAGGAAAGAAAATCAAACATTCCATTTTTCTGTAATTGACATAAACCGCTCCAAGTTCATCAAGCACCCCTCTCCAAAAGAATGTCTGCGAAATCTTATGCGAGTAACACACCGCATTGACTTGCTTCGCAACATTGTTACCGCTTATGCAGAAGAAAGGCAATGGAATGCTAAAGAATGTTGCTGCAAAGTAGAACATTTCTTACATGAATTTGAACGCAGACGTGCTCGAAAATACAAATGGAAAAAAATGTGCAACAAATAAAACCTCTGCCTATGCTTCTAGTGAAAGTGATTATCCCTGTATACCGCCCAATATTATCTCCAATGGAAAAAGCCTCCATTCTGGAAACAATAAATGTATTACATCGCTATCCAATCATAATACTACATCCTGAAGGAATGTCTATGGCCAACATTCCCGGAAAAGGCAAAGTTAATTATATGCCTGTCAGCGATACATGGCTAGGAGTTCGAAATGGCATAGCCGGCTATAATCAGATGATGCTCTCACGTGAGTTTTATCAACTCTTTAACGATACAGAATACTTGCTAATCTGCCACACTGACGCATGGATCTTTCGAGATGAACTAGAAGACTGGTGCAAAAAAGGATATGACTGTATCGCTGCTCCATGGGTTAAACGACCTGTCTACACTTTCCCTATAATCAAACAGTACATGAAACTGCTGGCAAGATACAAAGCCCATAAAGGAATATTCTGCCGACAGCAACTTTATGGAAAAATAGGAAATGGAGGCTTGTCGCTGAGGAGAACAAAAGCTTTTATAGAAGCCTGCACCAGCTATGCAGAAGAAATTAAGGCCTACAAAGGACAAAAAAAACATTATTTTAATGAAGATGTTTTTTGGGCAACCATACCAACAGAATTCAACTATCCTACAGAAGAAGAGGCTTTGCGCTTTTCTTTTGACAGGCATCCCGACTATTGCATGAAACTCAATGACAGGCAGCTTCCTTTCGGATGCCATAGCTGGACAAAACCGCGAATGTACCGATTTTGGAAAAAAATCATCAATTGGCAAAAACTGTTATGACAACCTCTTACATTATACCATCATGAACTTATTCAAATGCTTCAAGAACTCATGTGTTTCCCTATACTATTTCATGCGAGAACAATACAATCCGCCAACCATCAAAGAAGGGAAACAAGTACCTATAATCATCAATAACTTTAACCGACTTACGACACTATGCAAACTCATTGACGCATTAGAACTTCGTGGCTATAACAATATTTACATCATAGACAATGCCTCAACTTATCCGCCCCTACTTGAATATTACAAGACATGTCCCTATAAAATATTTTTCCTGAAAGAAAACCTCGGATTCAAAGCTCTGTGGAAATCCGGACTGAATAGGCAGTTGTGTAAAGATTATTTTATCTATACCGATTCAGATGTAGTACCAGCCTCATACTGCCCAGAAGATTTTATCGATTATTTTTTAGCACAGTTGAAAAAACATCCTTTTGCACGCAAAGTCGGCTTTTCTTTACGCATTGACAATTTACCCGATTTTTATGCACATAAGAGCGAAGTCCTTCGAACAGAGAACGCCTATTATAGAAACTTGAAAGATGGATTATATCGAGCACCTATCGACACAACATTTGCCCTTTACCGACCACGGATAGGACTAAGCAGAAGTCGCAGCGTAGAGGCTTACCGTACAGCATATCCCTATCAAGCTGAACACCTGCCATGGTATGTAGATTCATCCAATGTGTCCGAAGAAGAACAATATTATATATCCCATTGCCAACATATTACCTCCTGGACTGCAAAAGCAGGACAATGAAAAATATGCAGTCTGATAAAATCTTGAGAAAGATTGTCATAGATAACGCATCTTTCCGGAACATTTTCGCATTTATGCAAACGATTCCGGAAGGATCTACTCAGCCATCCAATTTCATTCAACCTTCCGGCTCCTTTTTTTTGTCATGATAATGAAAATACACCAAACTACCCAGCGCAATGATTATCACCATTACAGAAATAACTATTGTTCCCATTTTAATTATCCTCCTTTTTATCTTTAAGCAACGTCAGCCCCGTTGCTAACGTGATCAGAACAGCTAGAACAACCAATCCATACATATACCATGCCCATTCATCCATACCACTAAACAGTGAAGCAAGCAACACTGCTGTAGTCATATACTTTGCAATATCTAAAAACCACTTTCCTAATTCCTTTTTCATGTAAAATACACATTTCAGTTTTCAATATCACCTATCTACAAAGATACGAAAAAAACAACAATTTCCAACTATTTACTTGCGTTCCTCTTTCTTCTCCTCACTCTGCCTGCGCTCCCATTCTTCCTTTGTCCGTTTCCATCGGTTATGAGTCCAAAGCCAATAGGCAGGTTCACGCCGGATCATCTCTTCCAGCAAAGCTGCATAACGGTCTGTAAGTTCATA
>JAHLFB010000170.1 GCA_018884025.1 Candidatus Phocaeicola faecipullorum | reverse complement strand
TCGGGAGCCTTATCGATGTTAGCGTAATTAACGAAATCAGCGTCGCCTTCCAGGTTCAGAACCTTGGTGATAGCGGCGGTCAGGGTGGTCTTACCATGGTCAACGTGACCGATAGTACCAATGTTCACGTGCGGTTTCGTGCGCTCGAATTTTTCTTTTGCCATAGCTTTATCTATTACGTTATTAAAATGTTATCAAATTTAATTTCAAATAAACAGAGCTGTTAACGAGACTTGAACTCGTGACCTCTTCCTTACCAAGGAAGTGCTCTACCGCTGAGCTATAACAGCGATTTTTATTTTACCAAAAGAGAGCGGAAGACGGGGCTCAAACCCGCGACCCTCAGCTTGGAAGGCTAATGCTCTATCAACTGAGCTACTTCCGCATCTTCTTTATTGTGGGCAAAGATGGATTCGAACCACCGAAGGCGTAAGCCAGCAGATTTACAGTCTGCCCCATTTGGCCACTCTGGTATTTGCCCTTCTTTTTAGAGCCTCTTGTCGGATTCGAACCAACGACCCCGAGATTACAAATCACGTGCTCTGGCCAACTGAGCTAAAGAGGCTTATCTAAAAGACTTTGCAACCGCAAAGCGGTAGTTTGCGGCTGCAAAGTTAGATATAATTTTTAAATCACAAAATAAATACTCTTATTTTTTTATTTAATTTGCTGTTTTTCTTTTGTTTTCTGCAATTGTTTCGACAAGGCATCCATACATGTATCTATAGCCTCTTCGAATGTGTCGCATACTTTTTCTGCGTAAAACTCGGAATTAAGTGCCAGAATTCTCACCCCAGCCTCCTTATTCATCGCTGTTTCCGGTTTTACTACCTTTAAAGACACCTCTACTTTCTTTATATCGTCGCAAAACTTCTCGAGCTTCTCTGCCTTTTTCTGAATAAAAGCCTGTAATTTTTCTGATGCATCGAAATGAATTGATTGAATTCTTAGTTCCATAAAAACCTCCTTTTCTTTACGCCCTAGGGTGGGCATGTTTATATACTTTTTTCAACTCTTCAAAGGTCGTATGCGTATAAATCTCCGTAGTCGTTATACTCTCATGTCCAAGTATTTCCTTCACAGCTTCAAGCTCAGCCTCATTATTAAGCATCGCTGTTGCAAAAGAATGTCTCAACACATGGGGACTTCTTTTCTTTAACGTCACCACCTTTGAAAGATTCTGCTTCACAAGTCTGTAAACCATCATCGGATATAGCATCTGCCCGTTTTCTCTGACAAAAAATGCCTCACAATGATTTTTCACTTCTCTGTTCCTAATATTTAGATAAGACTCAATCTCCGCCTTCAGCTGTTCTCCAAAAGGGATATATCTCTGCTTATTCCTCTTTCCTGTAACCTTCAACACAGATTTATGCAAATCAACATCAGAGTCATTCAATGAAATCAGCTCCGAGAGACGCATTCCTGTTTCATAGAACACCGACAGCACAAGTTTATCTCTTACACCGGAAAAAGAATCATCAAACGAATCACCGTCTAGCAGTCTGTCCATATCAGATTCTTTCACAAAAGCCGGCAGAGGTTTCTTGCGCTTTGGTCCTTTCACCACAAGCATAGGATCAACAGTTATAACACCTTTTTTAAGCAAATACTTATAAAACGCCCGCAGGGTACTTAATTTTCTATTCACAGAAGTTTCAGCCATCCCCGCATCCATCATCTCAAGTATCCACCCTCTTACGATGTCAGCATCAGCATTCTCCAACCTTAGCCCTGAATCCAGACCTTTCAGATAACATTCAAACTTTTCAAGATCAGTCCCATAAGAGACTACCGTCTTTTCGGAATAATTTCTCTCCAGTCTCAAATATTTCAAGAAAGACTCTTTCATCATAGGAACATTGCAAACTTATTTCAGCAACGAATATATGAAAAAGAATTCAATAATTCAAAAAATCCTGCGAAATTATTATTCTTCTACCTGATGTAATTTCTGAACGTAAATAGCACGTTCCATCTTCAATCTTTTCAAAACAGACGGTTTGTCATACTGCTGTCTGCTTCTAAGTTCTTTTACAACACCTGTTTTTTCAAATTTTCTCTTGAATTTCTTCAGCGCTTTTTCAATGTTTTCGCCTTCTTTTACTGGAACTACGATCATGTTTTTAAAAAATTAATTATGTTGTTGTTAAATTATTTTTCTATAGTCAAAATTGCGGTGCAAAATTACACATACTTTCTTAATATACAAAACTTTCCACGTATTTTTTACTATAAACCCACAATTAGCATTATCTTTGTAGAGATTAAATGTACTTTGTTTTTCATTACCATAAACACATTGTTTTTATGAAAAGAGAAATAACCGAAAGAATTTCCGCATTAAGGAAGTTCATGCGAAAGAGTAACATATCGGCATATATCACCTATAGCACAGACCCTCATTCCGGCGAATACGTCCCGTCACACTGGGAGTCGCGTAAATGGATAACAGGATTTACAGGTTCGGCGGGTACTGCTGCCATAACACTAGACGACGGCGGTCTATGGACTGACTCAAGATATTTTCTGCAGGCAGAAGAACAGCTTGACGGAACTGAGCTCCGTCTGTTCAAAGAGCGTATGCCAGAAACTCCGTCAATAGCGCAATGGCTTGGAAGCGTTCTTAAAAGAGGAGAAAAAGTAGGGTTTGACGGCTACACCACATCCCTACAAACTGTAAACGAATTAAAAGAAGAGCTGTCAGCTTTCGGAATAGAAGCAATTATGACCTCAGATCCATATGCATATATATGGGAAGGACGTCCGGAGCTGCCAAATGATAAACCTTTTATACTTGAAGAAAAATATTCCGGACGCAGTACAAGTCAAAAGCTATTCTCCACAAAAGAATATCTGAATGAAAACAATTCGGATATAATTCTGATTTCGTCACTGGATGAAGTAGCATGGATATTAAACATGAGAGGAACAGATATTGAATGTAATCCGCTATTCGTTTCATACATGCTAATTTCAAAAGAGAGAAACACATTATATATAAATAAGGAGAAACTGACCAATGAAGTAACGGAATATCTGAAATCGCATAACGTTGACTGCAAAAACTATGAAGATATAGAGTACGACCTAACTTCATTCTCTGGCAAGAAAATTTCAATGTCGCCATACATAAACTTTGCGCTCTATAATGCGGCTTCAAAGCACAACAGTGTAAGCATACAGCCGTCACCGGTCAGTCTATATAAAGCAATAAAGAATAAAACCGAAATCGCAGGCTTCCATAACGCGATGGTACGCGACGGTGTAGCAATGGTAAGATTCCTCATTTGGCTGCAAAAGAATATAGGCAAAGTAGAACTGACAGAACTAAGCATAGACAGACAATTATACAAAGAACGTTCGGCAATGGACTTATTCAAAGGAATAAGCTTTGAGACCATAGCGGGATATCAGGAACACGGCGCAATAGTACACTACGAAGCAGACGAAAAATCCGCAAGCAAGTTAGAGCCGAAAGGATTGTTACTGATTGACAGTGGCGCACAATATCTAGACGGAACGACAGACATAACCAGAACAATTCCTTTGGGACCGATTACAGAAAAACAGAAAAGAGACTACACTCTGGTTCTTAAAGGATTCATACAACTGGCAATGGCCGAATTCCCCAAAGGTACTTGCGGTACACAGCTAGACATACTGGCACGACTGGCAATGTGGAAAGAAGGAATAAACTACGGACATGGTACAGGCCACGGCGTAGGACACTTTCTAAACGTACACGAAGGGCCTCATCAGATAAGAATGAATAATGTACCTACCGTTCTCGAACCTGGAATGACAGTCACCAACGAACCCGGAATATACCGCGCTGGAGAATACGGAATACGTACGGAAAACACAATGTTGATTGTCCCGTCACGAAAGACTGATTTCGGAGAGTTCTACAAGTTTGAACAACTTACTCTATGCCCTATAAATACCGATGCTGTTCTTTTCGACATGCTTTCGTCCGAAGAGACACATTGGCTGAATGAATATCACGAAAATGTGTATTCAAAGCTCTCGCCTCTCCTTTCCGACGAGGAAAAACAGTGGCTGAGAAATGCCACAAATCCGCAATAAAAAAAACGACCCGTCGTTTAAGACAAAACGCTTCGTCATTTCAAATCGAATGACGAAGCGTTTTCTACATTAAATATATATGTATGTGCTAATCTTAAAATCAAGCCTTAACACGACCAACGTATGAACCATCGCGAGTATCAACTTCGATGATTTCATCCTGGTTGATGAACAAAGGAACACGTACAGTAGCACCTGTTTCAACAGTAGCAGGTTTTGTAGCGTTAGTAGCAGTATCACCCTTCAGTCCCGGTTCTGTATAAGTAACCTTCAACTGAACCTTAACAGGCAATTCAGCGAAAAGGATTGTTTCAGTAGAAGCGTCAGAAACAACTTCGATAACCATTTCTTCTTTCAGAAAGTCAACACCTTCGATAAGGTCGTGTGCGATAGGCACCTGCTCGAAAGTTTCCTGGTTCATGAAGATATAATCGTTACCTTCCTTATAAAGATACTGATAAGGACGACGTTCTACACGTACATCTTCAAGTTTTTCACCAATGTTGAAACGACGTTCCAAAACGTAACCGTCAACAACGTCTTTCAGTTTAGTACGCATGAAAGTGTTTCCTTTACCCGGTTTTACATGCAGGAAGTCGATGCAAAAATAAATCTTGCCATCCATACGGATAGCTGTTCCGATTTTAATGTCTTGAGCATTAATCATAAGTAGAAATCTTTATATAAATATGTAATAATTGATATTCAGAGTAATAATTCGGGTGCAAAATTAATCTAAATCACGAAAAAACGCAAAAAGATTTGTCTAAAAATGATTTAGCACTTTGATTATTAAAAAAAAGTCACTAATTTTGCAGCCCGAACGCATGGAATAATAACATAAAATAGTATATACGAAAATGAAAAGAACATTCCAACCCTCTAACAGAAAGAGAAAAAACAAACACGGTTTCCGTGAAAGAATGGCTACTGCAAATGGTCGCCGAGTATTGGCAGCACGTCGTGCTAAAGGTCGTAAAAAATTAACTGTATCTGACGAATACAACGGAGTTAAGGCTTAAGCCGTGCTTTGGAATTAAGATTTAAGAAAAGCCGCAAGGTACTGAGAACAGTATTTTGCGGCTTTTTCTGTTTACAAAAAATATACAATACACTATAATAATTAATTTTTTTTCCTTAAGTTTGCGGCAAACCAATAGTCTTTTAATGGAAAAAAGTATCGATTCACTCCTGCTTCAACAGCTGAAAGACGGATCTTTCACAGCATTTGAAAAACTCTATAATATGTATTGTGGCAAGCTATACAATTTCATCATGCGTATATCAAAAGGGAATGACTATATAGCAGAAGAAATTGTGCAGCAAACATTTATTAAAATATGGGAGAATAAAAAAAACATTGACTGCGAGAAGAATTTTATATCATATATGTGTACTATTGCCAAAAACGCATTACTGAATCTATATCAACACGAAACTATAGAATTTCTTTATTCTGAGAATATTACAAAGAGTTCTGTTGAAGACTTAGACGACTC
>JAHLFB010000169.1 GCA_018884025.1 Candidatus Phocaeicola faecipullorum | reverse complement strand
GGATTTAATGAATTTATAAGCAAGTTGTTCGGGAACAAAGCTTCTCGTGACATGAAGGAAATTCAGCCATGGGTAGAAAAAATTAAAGCTGCTTACCCTGAAATAGAGAAGCTGAGTAATGATGAATTGCGTGCCAAAACGGAAGAATTGAAAAAGTATATCAAGGATTCAGCCGTAGAGGAAAACAAAAAGATTGAAGAACTTAAAGCTACAATTGAAAGTACAGACATAGAAAAGCGTGAGCCGATTTTCGCTCAGATAGACAAATTGGAGAAAGAAGTTCTTGAAAAATACGAGAAGGCATTAAACGATGTTCTTCCTGTAGCTTTCTCTATTGTAAAAGATACAGCACGCCGTTTTGCGCAGAACGAAGAACTTGAGGTTACAGCTACTGATTTCGACCGTGAACTGGCTGCTATGGGTAAAGACTTTGTTCGTATTGAAGGCGATAAAGCTATATGGCAGAATCATTGGGTAGCCGGTGGTAACGATACCAAATGGAACATGATTCACTATGATGTACAGTTGTTTGGTGGTGTCGTTCTTCATCAGGGAAAAATCGCTGAAATGGCAACAGGTGAAGGTAAGACTCTTGTGGCTACATTGCCTGTATTCCTTAATGCTTTGACAGGTAACGGTGTACACGTAGTAACTGTCAATGATTACCTTGCTAAACGTGACTCGGAATGGATGGGACCGCTCTATATGTTCCATGGATTGCGTGTTGACTGTATCGACAAACACCAGCCAAACTCTGCTGCACGTCGTCGTGCTTACATGGCTGATATCACATTCGGTACTAATAATGAATTTGGTTTTGACTACTTGCGTGACAATATGGCCAATAGTCCTAAGGACCTGGTTCAGCGCAAACATAATTATGCTATAGTCGATGAGGTGGACTCTGTGTTGATTGATGATGCACGAACTCCGCTTATCATATCCGGTCCTGTTCCAAAGGGCGATCAGCAATTATTTGAAGTTTTGCGTCCCTTGGTAGAACGTCTGGTTGAAGCCCAGCGCAAACTTGCTACTCAGTATCTGGCAGACGCGCGTCGTCTTATAGCTTCCGATAAAAAAGAAGATGTGGAACAGGGATTCCTCTCTTTGTTCCGTAGCCATAAGGCTCTTCCAAAGAATAAACCTCTTATCAAGTTCCTCAGCGAACCGGGAATTAAGGCCGGAATGTTGAAAACTGAAGCTATATATATGGAGGCCAATAATAAACGTATGCCTGAGGCTGTAGAACCTCTTTATTTCGTAATAGACGAAAAGATGAAGAGTGCAGACCTTACTGATAAAGGTATTGAGCTTATCACAGGTAATTCTCAGGACCCTACACTTTTTGTACTTCCAGATATAGCCGCACAGTTGTCTGAACTTGAAAATGAGACATCTTTGACAGATGAAGAAAAATTGGCCAAGAAAGATGAACTGATGACCAATTATGCCATCAAGTCGGAGCGTGTTCATACCATCAATCAGTTGCTTAAGGCATATACAATGTTTGAAAAAGATACTGACTATGTGGTAATGGACGGACAGGTTAAAATCGTTGACGAGCAGACTGGCCGTATAATGGACGGTCGTCGCTGGAGCGACGGTTTGCACCAGGCTGTAGAAGCTAAGGAAGGAGTTAAAGTGGAAGCTGCCACACAGACATTTGCTACAATAACTCTTCAGAACTACTTCCGTATGTATCATAAGTTGTCAGGTATGACAGGTACAGCAGAAACAGAAGCAGGTGAGTTCTGGGATATATATAAACTTGATGTTGTGACTATTCCTACTAACCGCCCTATAGCACGTATAGATATGAACGACCGCGTTTATAAAACTAAACGTGAGAAATATAAGGCTGTTATTGAAGAGATAGAGAAGATGGTTCAAATGGGACGTCCAGTGTTGGTCGGTACTACATCTGTTGAAATCTCTGAAATGTTGAGCAAGATGCTTACTCTCCGTAAGATTGAACATAACGTACTTAATGCTAAATTACACCAGAAAGAAGCTGATATCGTAGCTAAAGCCGGATTGGGACGTACAGTAACTATTGCTACCAACATGGCCGGTCGTGGTACCGATATCAAATTGAGTGACGAAGTCAAGGCTGCCGGTGGTTTGGCTATTATCGGTACGGAACGTCACGAATCTCGTCGTGTTGACCGTCAGTTACGTGGTCGTGCAGGACGTCAGGGAGACCCAGGTTCTTCAGTATTCTTTGTCTCTCTTGAAGACGATTTGATGCGTCTGTTCTCTTCCGACCGTATCGCGTCTGTAATGGATAAACTTGGTTTCAAGGAAGGAGAAATGATTGAGCATAAGATGATTTCAAATTCTATTGAACGTGCCCAGAAGAAGGTTGAAGAAAACAACTTCGGTATCCGTAAGCGTTTGCTTGAGTACGACGATGTTATGAACAAACAGCGTAACGTGGTTTATACTAAGCGTCGCCATGCATTGATGGGTGAACGTATCGGTATGGATATTGTCAATATGATATGGGAACGCTGTGCAAACGCTTTGGATATGGCTACTTATTCTGAAGCAAAGATGGAAATACTTCAGACGCTTGCTATGGAGACTCCGTTTACAGAAGAAGAATTTACTTCAAAGGATAAGAATGAACTTACTGAAAGAACATTCGATGCTGCAATGGAAATCTTCAAGCGTAAGACAGACCGTATGGCGCAGATTGCTAATCCGGTAATCAAGCAGGTATATGAAAATCAGGGACAGATGTATGAAAACATTATGATACCTATAACAGACGGAAAACGTATGTATAATATACCTGTAAATCTGAAAGCTGCTTATGAGTCGGAATCAAAAGAAATAGTCAAGGCCTTCGAAAAAGCAATACTACTTCATACTATTGATGAAGCATGGAAGGAAAATCTTCGTGAACTTGACGAACTTAAACATTCCGTACAGAATGCAAGCTATGAGCAGAAAGACCCATTATTGATTTTCAAACTTGAGTCTGTGAAACTGTTTGACAATATGGTTGCAAAAATCAATAACAATACCATTTCTGTTTTGATGCGTGGTCAGATACCGGTACAGGAACCTGAACAGGTAAGAGAGGCTGCTCCTGAACCAGCTCCAAGAAAACAGCAGTATAAGGAAGAAAAGGTTGATCTTAATGATCGTGCACAGCAGAGTGCTGCCGGAAAAGATACCAGAGAAGCCAAAAAGGAACCTTATAAGGCAGAAAAGACTGTAGGCAGAAATGACCCATGCCCTTGTGGAAGTGGATTGAAATATAAGAACTGTCACGGAAAAGTATAACAATTTTAATAAAACACACATCGTAAAGGCTGTCTCTTAACAAAGTGGCAGCCTTTACTATTATCCTTTATTACCTTTTAACTTCATAATATTCAGAAATTTGCTACTTTTGTGAAAAGTAAAATTGAACATATTATGAAGAAATATGCTTTATATACCATTCTGTTGTCATTAGTCATATTGTCATCTTGTAGTTCTATACAGACTTTGACATTTGATCAGTTGTGTCCTGCCGAGGTTAATTTCCCTTACCAGATTTCCAATGTAGGAGTTGTTAATAATATGCCTTCACGTCCTGAACCTAAAAAGAATATTCTTACTTTGGGTAAAGTTGAGGCAGAAGGTAAAATGACAACAGAGACATTGGCAGGCTATTTGGCAGACAGCAAATACTTCAATCAGGTTATAATTTGCGATTCAGCCCTTCAGTCTGATAATTATACAAGGGTATTGACTGCTACTGAGGTTGACGAACTTTCGTCAATGCTAGATGTGGATCTTATCATTTCCTTTGAAAGGCTATTGCTTGATGTTGAGAAGAAAGAATATACCAATCCTGATTGGATGGCCTCCATACCTGTTTTGCAAGTAAAAGTTGCTCCGGTTGTAAGATTATATTTACCTGGAAGACAGGTCCCGTTGGCAGAGCTTGTGTCAACAGATTCTCTATATTTTGATTTGGGATATGGAATGTCCGAGAAGGAACTTATAGAGGAAGCGTCACGTCACGCGGCATCTGTTATGGCTAATAAGATAGTACCATATTGGCAGACTGTAAACAGATTTTATTTTGATGGAGGGGGAGTAGAGATGCGTGATGCCGGTGTATATGTAAGAGAGGGCGACTGGGCATCAGCAAGAAATTTATGGACACAGGTTTACAATCGTCAGAAGAAGGGAAAGACAAAATTTAAAGCAGCATATAATATAGCTTTGTCATACGAAATGACTGGTGATATGGAAAAAGCTACAGAATGGTTGTCTCATGCGTCAGAATATGCGTCAGAAGGTTCTCAAGAGGAACTGGCTTTAAAATATTATATAGAGCAGTTCAGGAAAAGAAAATCAGAATATGGTAAACTGAATATACAGATGGGGCGTTTTGGTGACAATTTTTGACTTGTTTTTTTTGAAACAACATATTTTTTAGTAATTTTGAGGTAATAAATATTTTATGCCTATGAATGTTAGTGAAAAAACACGTACAGCTATATCCTCATCTATTAAAGAAGCCTTATGCAGGTATGTGACGGGTGATGAAAATTCCTTTGTTACAGATATCCATTTACAGCTTAAACAAGAAAGTGGAGAACTTCTGATATTCAATGACGATGATGAAGAATTGGCTCGTACTATAATAGATGAATGGGTGGATTGTGACACGGATGATTTCCTGTCAGAAGTAGAACCTATCTTGCGTTCCGAAATAGTTGCATTGAATGATCAGGGATATTTTGAGAAACTGTCATTGTTGAAACCTTACTCCTTTGTATTGGTAGATGATGATAAAGAAACCGTATCGGAGCTTATGCTTATAGATGATGACGACACACTGTTGCTCAATGAAGAACTGTTGAAAGGACTTGACGAAGAACTTGACGCTTTCTTGAAAGATTTATTGGAGAAATAATATTTGTAAAAACGTTTTCGGGGTAAGATTATGTATTTTAATCTTTCCCCGTTTTTGTTATGTAAAGTACAGATAAAAGGAAAGATATGGGAGAAAGAATTTTATTTAGGAGAAACGAACAACTACATACCGTAAATCCGCGTTGGAGGGGTAATCCTTCTGTGAAAGGTAAGTTCTTTAACCGTCAGCACAGATGGCGTCCTGGTATGGGCAGTGTGTTAAAGTGGAGATTTTCTCCCAATCCACAGAGAAAGGAGAAACGTCAGATTAAGTGGAATCCCAATGTACGTTATCTTCATTCTTTGGACAATGTTGTAGGAAATTCCCTTATATGGCTTGGGCATAACTCATTTTTCCTTCAGTTAGGTGGAAAACGCTTCATGATTGATCCTGTTTTCGGAAGCATACCTTTTGTGAAGAGAAGAAGTACCTTTCCTGCCGCTCCTTCAATATTCAGGAATATAGATTATTTGCTTATCAGTCATGACCATTTCGATCATCTTGACAAACCGAGTGTGGCCCGTCTGGTTTCCGAAAATCCCATGATGAAGCTATTTTGTGGTATCGGTACCGGACAACTGATAAAAGGATGGTTCCCTGAAATTGAAGTTATCGAAGCCGGATGGTATCAGCAGCATAAGGATGATGGTCTTTGTCTGACCTTCCTTCCGGCACAGCATTGGAGCAAAAGAGGAGTGAGCGATGGTGGTGAGCGCCTTTGGGGAGCTTTTATGATACAGGCAGATGGAATAACTATTTATAATAGTGGTGATACGGGTTATGCACATCATTTCAAGGAATTACCTGATATTTTCCCACATATAGATTATTGTATGATAGGCATAGGCGCATACAAACCCAGGTGGTTTATGAAACCGAACCATATATCTCCTCAAGATGCACTTACGGCATCGTCTGAGATGAAAGCGCGGGTTACAATACCTATGCACTATGGTACCTTCGATTTGTCTGACGAACCTTTGTTTGACCCGCCTCATGTCTTTGCGGCAGAAGCTAAGAAAAGAGGTATGGATGTGATAATTCCTGAGCTTGGCGAGGTGGTAAAACTACATCAGATAAAATAGCTTATATGAATATCTATAAATAAAAAATGAACGGTCGATTGACCGTTCATTTTTCATTTATACAGTGCTATTTTCTTATTTCTTAAGTGCCGCGATGCTTTCTTTCAGTGCTGCAATCTTGGTTTCAGCATCAGCCTGTTTCTTGCGTTCCATTTCAATGACGTTAGCAGGAGCCTTGCTTACAAACTTCTCGTTGCTTAGTTTCTTCATTACGCTCATGAGGAATCCTTCCTGATATTTCAGGTCTGCTTCGAGCTTCTTAAGCTCTTCTTCTACGTTAATCAGATTTCCTAGAGGAACTGCATATTCTGTTGTTCCTACCATGAATGAAGCTGCACCTTCTGCCTTGGCATCTACCTGTGCTATTGCAGACAGGTTACACAATTTCTCTATTACAGCATTGAAGTCGGCTACAGGATTTTCTCCAACCACTTCAAGATTTAGAGCCTCTTTCTGAGCAATGTTCTTCTGAAGTCTAATAGTACGTATTCCGCCTATTACTTCTTTTACAGCTTCAAACTTGTTGATGATAGCTTCATCGTAAGTTTCTGTCATATTAAGAGTCTGAGTCATGATACTTTCACCATCCTTGCGGTCGTAGATGTGTTGCCACAACTCTTCAGTGATGAATGGCATGAACGGATGCAGAAGCTTGAGCAGTGTATCGAAGAAACTTAAAGTCTTTTCGTAAGTCACGCTATCGATAGGCTGTCCGTATGCAGGTTTCACCATTTCAAGATACCAGCTTGAGAATTCGTCCCAGAACAGTTTGTAAACTACCATAAGAGCTTCGCTCAGACGATATTTGCTGAACAGGTCGTTTACCTCTGCTGCTGTTTTTGCAAGCATAGCCTCGAACCATTCTGTTGCCAGGCGTGCATATTCAGGCTGTTCGTTGCCTTCTACGTTCCAACCCTTAACCAGACGGAATGCGTTCCATATCTTGTTGTTGAAGTTACGTCCCTGTTCGCAGAGAGCGTCGTCAAACAGGATATCGTTTCCTGCAGGAGCGGCAAGCATCATACCCATACGAACCCCGTCGGCACCGTATTTGTCTATCAGTTCAAGCGGGTCTGGTGAGTTACCGAGTGACTTGGACATCTTACGGCCGATTTTATCGCGTACGATACCTGTGAAGTAAACGTTCTTGAAAGGCATGTCGCCCATGTATTCATATCCGGCCATAATCATACGTGCCACCCAGAAGAAGATGATGTCCGGTCCTGTTACAAGGTCGGCAGTAGGGTAGTAGTATTTTATTTCCTCGTTGCCAGGATTGTTGATTCCGTCGAACAGAGAAATAGGCCACAACCATGAAGAAAACCATGTATCCAGACAGTCCTCGTCCTGACGGAGGTCTTCAATCTTCATATCCTTGTTTCCTGTCTTCTCGATGGCAAGTTTCAGTGCTTCTTCAGCTGTTTCTGCCACTACGAATCCACCCTGTGGCAAGAAGTAAGCAGGAATTCTGTGTCCCCACCACAACTGACGGCTGATACACCAGTCCTTGATGTTCTCCATCCAGTATTTGTAAGTGTTCTTGTATTTTGCAGGATAGAATTTCAGTTCGTCGTTCATTACAGGAGGCAAAGCCATATCTGCAAAGTGTTTCATCTTCAGGAACCACTGCATTGACAGCTTAGGCTCGATGGCTACGTTTGTACGTTCAGAGAAACCTACCTTGTTGTTGTAGTCCTCTACTTTTTCAAGCAGATTTGCAGCTGCAAGGTCTTTGGCGATTTGTTCACGAACGTCGAAACGGTCCATTCCTACATACATTCCGGCAGCCTCACTGATGGTACCGTTGTCATTGAATATGTCTATTGACGGCAAGTTATATTTCTCGCCCAGCATGTAGTCGTTTACATCGTGTGCCGGAGTTACTTTCAGACATCCTGTACCGAATTCGATATCAACATAGTCGTCTTCTATAACAGGGATAACTCTGTTAACCAATGGAACAATCACTTTCTTGCCCTTCAACCATTCGTTCTTTGGGTCGTTAGGATTGATACACATAGCTGTATCACCCATAATGGTTTCAGGACGTGTTGTGGCAACTACTGCATAGCGTCCTTCAGCATCGCCTTCAACCTTATATCTCAGATAGTAAAGCTTGCTGTGTTCTTCCTTATAGATAACTTCTTCGTCTGAAAGAGCTGTAAGTGCCTTAGGGTCCCAGTTGACCATACGTACACCGCGGTAAATCAGTCCCTTGTTATACAAGTCAACGAATACTTTTATTACACTCTTGCTTCTTTCCTCGTCCATAGTGAAAGCAGTGCGGTCCCAGTCGCATGACGCGCCAAGCTTGCGCAACTGTTTCAGGATGATACCTCCATGTTCTTCAGTCCATGCCCATGCGTGTTTCAGGAACTCCTCTCTTGTAAGATCGGTCTTCTTTATTCCCTGCTGAGCCAGTTTGTTTACTACTTTAGCTTCTGTAGCGATTGAAGCATGGTCTGTACCCGGAACCCAGCATGCGTTCTTGCCCATCATGCGGGCACGGCGTACCAGGATATCCTGTATAGTATTGTTAAGCATGTGTCCCATGTGGAGCACTCCGGTCACGTTTGGTGGCGGGATTACGACGGTATATGGCTCACGTCCGTCCGGTTTAGAACTGAAAAGTTTGTTGTCCAGCCAATACTGGTACCATTTTCCTTCCACATCTGCGGGATTGTACTTACTTGCTAATTCCATGATTATTATTTTGAGTTTTTTAGTTTTTTAAGTTCTTGAGTTTGTAAATGCATTGATGCATAATCGGTTGCAAAATTAATAAAAGTTGTTTGAAAATTCAATACAAAAGACTTAAGTCTTTCGCTTTATGTACCTTATCTATATACAAAAAAACAACACCCACCGTGTATGCGAACCGATGGGTGTTGTGTAAAAAAGAATGTGTGAGTTATTATAGTTCAGAGAATGGCTTGCGTTTGCCTCCCAATGGAAGTGACAATCCTATGAAGCCGTTGATGGTTTTTGAGTTACCTCCGAAATACATATAGTCTGTACCAGCGAAGATAGGACCAAGTTTCAATGCCAAACCGAATGACTTACCTCCTGAAAGGATAGGTGAGTAGCTAATTGCAGCATTGAAAGCGTTTGATGGACGCAATGTCGCAAGGAATGTCAATTCTGTTTGAGTCTTAGGCTGTACGAAACGTGAAGAATAAACAGCACCAACGCTAAGTTTGTTGTTTAACAGACCGTATTCTGCTGCAAGGAGAATTGTTGTTGAAAGCTTTGTGCTTGATTTGTAGTCGGCATTTTCGTCTTTTTCAAAAGCAAAACGGTCTAAAGAAAGGAAATCTCCTCCAATGTATTGTTCGTAGTTGTCCGCATCAATTTCTACATTATCGTTAGCTTTTGCGGTTGCCATTGTTGTGTTGTTTTTATTCCATTTCATTACGCCTAGGTCAAGAACGGCAGCAGAAACTGTAAGGTTGTTGAAAATGCTATAGCTTGCTCCCAAATCAATTCCGAATCCGGCACCAGCAATACCGAAGCTGCTGGCATCGAGGTCGAAACCATTTATCATATTTGTGTTTTCATCAAAAGTCATACCTCCACCTTTAAGTGTGGTCACAACATTTGCCTTTGCATTGTAGCTGTATCCTTTTCCATACCAGTCGCTTTCGCTGAATTCATAATCCATCAATTCTTGTGGAGTCATGTTTTCAATATTCGGGACATTCGGAATATCCAAATCAAGGTCGAACTGTTCTATGTTGACTTCAGTACGTGCCAAACCTAACAACATCTTAGCTCTTGCACCTACAGTAAGTTTTTCAGTGATTCTTCTTGAAAGACCTAACCCTACTTCAGCATATGCGTTCATGTTGATAGACTGGTTTCCCATCTTGTAACTTTGTTTTTGACCTGCCACGCTTTCAATGTCAAAACCGTTCATGTTACGCATCATTGTAAACATATCTTTATTAATCTGTGCGCCAATATCCATGCGCAAGCCTGCATTTACAGACCAGAAGTTTTTTCCTTTTATCCAACCGAAAGACAAAAGATTGGTATTAAGGTTCAGGTTAAATCTGTTGTCCTGCTGCAATGAGTTATAAAGAGTGTTGTTGTTCAAAAAGTCATTGCCGTCTTTAGTAATGTCGATGATGTCGTTTATCCCCAGTGAGTTAGTGTTGGCAGTGACGTTGAAACCACCAATAAGTGGCAAGTTAAGATACCCCCTTGTCGGTTGAAGTCCAGGATTCATTTGCACGCGTGTGCTTGCACCTTCCATGAAATAAGATGTACGCAGGTACTGCGCTTGAGCTGTAATAGCTGTTGCAAAAATAGAGGCTGCAACCAAGAATTTCTTGTTCATAAATGTTTTCATACTTTTTGATTTATTTGTTGTTCCTTATTTTTTGCAAAAATATGTATTAATTTTGTTATTCATTTGTTTATACGTAAATTTTTTTATTTTTTTTTATCTATTCTATTCTGATGTGACGATTTTGCTCTTATATATG